>CALMAD010000230.1 GCA_937859105.1 uncultured Propionibacteriaceae bacterium | reverse complement strand
TTGTTCACTGGCGGTGTCGACCAACACCGCCACGGCCGCGGCGTCCAGCCCAGCAGCTACCTCGGCGGCGGTCGTCGCCGCCGACCCCGCGGACGCCGCCCGCCGCAGCAGCGCGACGTCCGTGAGCGTCTGGCCGGCCCGCACCATCCGTCCGTCGGGGCCGGCGACCGGCAGGTGGCCGAGCAGGCCGATGCCGTGGGCCTCGGCGTCGGGGACCACCCCGCGGAAGACCGCCGCGCCGCCCACGCCCTCGCCGACCGTCACGACGAGGAATGAGCCGGCGTCCCGACCCACGCCGAACCACGCCTCGTCGAGCGCGACGGCGGCGACGTCGTTCGCGACAACGCAGGGGATGCCGAGCCGCTCTTCGAGCATCCGTCCGAGCGGCACGAGCCGGTCACCGAGGTGCAACGACCGGACGACATCGCGCCCGCCCCGCACGATGCCGCTCACGCCGACGCCCAGGCCGACGGTGCGGGAGTCCGGCTGCTCGCCGGTCAGACCCTCGACCAGGTCGCCGATCCGCGCCACCACGCTCGTGGGCTCGGCCGAGTCGAGCACCCCGGCCGCGACGCCGAGCGTCCGGCCGCGCAGGTCGGTCCGGACGACGCGCAGCGCCTCGCCGCTCAGCGACACGCCCACGATCGTCTCGGCGGGGAGGGCCGCCTCCAGCCGGTGCACCGGACGCCCGGTCGCGTTCACCTGCTCGGAGGTCGCCACGACGAGCCCGCGCCCCTCGAGCGGCTTGGTGAGCCGCGTGATGCTGCCGGGGCTCAGATCCATGAGGGCGCCGAGCTCGCGCCGCCGCAGCGGCCCCTGCTGAATGAGCAGGAGCAACAGCCGTCGATGCGCCGCGCTGAGCCCCGTCATGTCCATGCGCGACATTGTGCCGCAAACCCATTGACCCGCTGTTTGTTCTGTTGCAGAATAAACCCGTGCCTGCGTCGTCACTCTCCCTCACCAACGGCGGTACCACCCTGGTGCTGACTAGCAACGACGGGCGCCTGCCGGTCGTCACCTACTGGGGGGCGGAGTTGCCGCCCACGGATGACCTGACCGGCACCCTCACGCCGCAGTTCGTCTCCGACCAGACCGAACGCCTCGCCGAGTGTTCCCTGCTGCCCGAGGAGTCCAGCGGCTGGCTCGGAACTCCGGGCCTCGCCGGCCACCGCGCCGGGAAGGCGTCCACCCACGCGTTCGTCGTGCAGAGCCTGGACGCCGACGGCGCGTCCGCGTCCATCGTCGCCGTGTCGCCCGGGCTGCAGCTCACCCTGACGGTGGACCTCACCCCCGAGGGGGTCGTGGAACTGGGGGCGTCGCTCACGAACACGGGCCCCGACGCCTACACGCTCGACGCGCTGACCCCCGCGCTGCAGGTGCCGCTGCGCGCGACCGAACTGCTCGACTTCGCGGGGCGTCACCTGCGTGAGCGCAGTCCGCAGCGGCACCCGTTCGCGATCGGCACCCTGCGCCGCGACAACCGGCGCGGGCGCACCGGGCTGTCCGCGACGTCGCTGATGATCGCGGGCGAGGCCGGGTTCGGCTTCCAGTCGGGGCGGGTGTGGGGCGTGCACGTCGCCTGGTCGGGCAACCACACGCACCTGGCTGAGCGTCTGCCGGGCGGCGAACAGATCCTCGCCGGCGGCGAGCTGCTGTTGCCCGGTGAGGTCGTGCTCGAGCCGGGGGAGAGCTACGCGACGCCGACGATGCTGTACTCGCGCGGCGACGGGCTCGACGAGCTCAGCGGCCGCTACTACGCCTGGCTCCGGCGGACGCGCGGGGAGCGACGTCCGCGGCCCATCACGCTGAACACGTGGGAGGCGGTCTACTTCAGCCACGAGTACGGCCGGCTGGCCGAGCTGGCCGAGACCGCAGCGGGGCTCGGCGTCGAGCGGTTCGTGCTCGACGACGGCTGGTTCGGCTCGCGCCGCGACGACACCTCGGGGCTCGGCGACTGGGAGGTGTCCGGCGAGGTCTGGCCCGGGGGGCTCGAACCGTTGGCCGACAGGGTGCGCAGCCTCGGCATGGAGTTCGGCCTGTGGGTCGAGCCCGAGATGGTGAACCCGCACTCGGAGCTCGCGCGCCGGCACCCCGAGTGGATCCTCGGGCTGCCGGATCGGCTGCCGCTGCGCGTCCGTCATCAGCACGTGCTGAATCTCGCCGACCCGGACGCCTTCGCGCACATCGCCGGACGCCTCACCGACATCGTCGGACGCCTCGGCGTCGCCTACCTCAAGTGGGATCACAACCGCGACCTGATCGAGGCGACGGACGCCGACGGCGTCCGGTTGGTGCACGCACAGACGCTCGCGTTCTACCGGATGATCGACCTGCTGAAGGAACGGTTCGGAGGCCTGGAGATCGAATCGTGCTCCTCGGGCGGCGGCCGGGTCGACCTGGGCGTCCTGTCGCGGGCGGATCGGGTGTGGACGTCGGACTGCAACGATGCCCTGGAGCGCCAGGAGATCCAGCGGTGGACCGGCCTGCTGGTCCCGCCGGAGTACCTCGGCGCCCACATCGGGCCGCCGCGCGCCCACACGACCGGCCGGACGCACGACCTCTCGTTCCGCGCGGGCACCGCGTTGTTCGGGCACGTGGGCGTGGAGTGGGACGTGCGGCAGGCGTCCGACGCCGAGCTCGCGGAGCTGGCCCGCTGGATCGAACGGGCCAAGGAGGTGCGCGATCTGATGGCGCACGGCCGCGTGGTCCGGACGGCCGACCGCGACGGCACGCGCGTTCACGGGGTCGTGACCGACGACCGGGCCGTCTTCGCGATCGTCCAGTTGGCCACCTCACCGACGTACCCCACCGGCCCGGTGACGTTCCCCGGGCTCGATCCGGACGCCCGCTGGAGCGCGCGCCTCGATGAGCTCACCCCCCAGATCGGCCTGCCGTGGGCCGAGGGGCCCTGCGTCCTCAGCGGCCGGGCCCTCGCCGAGTCGGGGCTGGCCGCCCCGACGCTGCACCCCGAACAGCTCGCCCTCGTCCATTTCGAAAGGAGCAGGTCATGACCAGACCCCTGAGCCGTCGGACAGTGTTGTCCGGGCTCACCGCGGCGGCACTTCTCGCGCCGCTGACCGCATGCTCGGGGGGATCCTCCCCGGGCGCCCAGGAACTCGAGTTCTTCCAGTTCAAGTCGGAGGCCATCCAGCTCTTCGACCGCATCTGCAACCAGTTCAACGCTGGCCACCCGGGCGTGAACTTCCGGCAGAACTTCCAGGCCGACAACGTGACGGCGTTGCGCGTCCGGCTGGTGAAGGGACGCATGCCCGACGCGATCACGATCAACGGCGACTACAACTTCGGGTCGCTGGCCCGCTCGCGCGTGTTCCACAACTTCGCGGGCAGCGCGCCGATGGCGAACGTGACGCCGAGCATCGCCGAGATCCTGCCGACGCTGGGCGTCGGCGCCCCCGGCGAGAACAACGGTCTGCCGTTCGCCAACAACGGCTCCGGCATGATCTACAACCGCGAGATCTTCGACCGGCACAACCTGCGCCCGCCGACGACGTGGGACGAACTGATCGCCATCGCCGACGATCTCAAGGGACGCGGCGTCGACCCCTTCTACTGGGGGTTCCGCGACACGTGGACCGGCGCCCCGATGTTCTCGTCGATCTCGGCGAACCAGCTCGGCGACGTCGCCGGCTGGTACGAACGCCGGCGCCTCGGGCAGACGAACTTCGAGGAGTTGACGCCCACGCTGCAGAAGATGCTGCAGATCGCGGCGTACGGCAACGCGAACAAGTTCGATATCGGCTACAACGACGCCAACCAGGGCTTTTCGCAGGGGCGGGCCGCGATGTACGTGCACGGCACGTACGCGATTCCGGCGATCCGGTCGTACAACCCCGACATTCAGCTCGGCACGTTCGCGACCCCGGCTGACCGGGCAGAGGACACGCGGGTTGTGTCGGGCGTCGACGTCGCGCTCACCTGCGGAACCGACCCGAAGCCGGAGGTGCTGCAGTTCTTCGAGTACCTGATGCAGCAGGAGAACATGGCCGCCTACTGCGCCGAGCAGGTGGCGTTCCCGACGCTGACGGGCATGCAGGCGACCGACCCCGCGCTGGAGGGCCTCGTCCCGTACTTCACCTCCCAGCGGCTGGCGACGTATTCAGATCACAACTTCCCGCAAGGCGTGAACCTGAACAACTACATGCAGCAGTTCCTGATCAACCGGAACATCCCTGCCTTCGTCAACCGGCTCAACACCCAATGGGATCGCGTCATCGCGCGCCTCAACTCAACGATGTGAGGCTGGAATGGAAACCAACGCTCCTCGGCGCATCGAAAGCGCCTTCGTCTGGATGATCGCGCCCGCCGCGATTCTCTTCACGATTCTGCTCACCATCCCGTTGCTCACGGGATTCTTCTACACGTTCACCAACTACCAGGGCTACGGCGACTGGCGCTTCGTGGGCCTGCAGAACTACATCAACCTCTTCGGCGACGACGTCATCTGGGGCTCCTACGGGTTCACGCTGCTGTACGCCGTCTCCGCGACGATCCTCATCAACATTTTCTCGCTGGCCATCGCCCTGCTGCTGAACAGCAAGATGCACGCGCAGACGTTCTTCCGCGGGGTGTTCTTCCTGCCCTACATCCTGCCCGTGCTGATCGTCGCGTACATCTTCCAGTACCTGTTCACCAACAACCTGCCCGCGATCGGGACGGCGCTCGGCTGGGACTGGCTGTCGACATCGCTGCTCGCCAACGAAAGCACGGCGTGGATGGTGATCGTGTTCGTCGGCGTCTGGCAGGCGATCGCGTTCAACACGATCATCTACCTGGCCGGCCTGCAGACGGTGCCCGAGGAGGTGTACGAGGCGGCCGCGATCGACGGCGTCACGCGCTGGCAGCGATTCACCAAGATGACGTTCCCGCTGATCATGCCGTTCTTCACCATCAACATGGTGCTGTCGTTCAAGAACTCGCTCGGGGTCTTCGACCAGGTCGTCGCCCTCACCAACGGTGGCCCGGGCACGGCGACGCAGTCGATCTCGTTCCTGATCTTCCGCAACGGCTTCCAGGGCGGCGAGTACGCCTATCAGACGGCCAACGGCATCGTCTACTTCATTCTCGTGCTGGCAATCTCGTTCGCCCAGCTCCGGTTCCTCGCGGGTAGGGAGGATGTGTGATGTCGTCGCGCAAAATCAACTGGTGGCTCACGGCCCTGGCGGTCGTCCTCTCGCTGACGATCTTCGTCCCGCTGTACTTCACGATCGTCACGGCCTTCAAGACGCCAGGCGAGCTGGCGCAATCCGGCTTCGGGTTGCCGCAGCACTGGACCTTGGACAACTTCGTCACCGCCTGGCAGCTCACGAACTTCCCGGCGCGCCTGATGACGTCGGCGATCATCACGGTCGGCGCGGTCAGCCTCACGCTGGTGACGAACTCGATGGTGGCGTACGCGGTCGGCCGGAATATGCACCGGCCCTGGGTGCGGCGGCTGTTCTACTACTTCGTGGCCGCGATGTTCGTGCCCTTCCCGATCATCATGCTGCCGGTGGTGAAGCAGACGGCCATGATGCATATCGACAACGAGGCCGGGCTGATCCTGATCTACGTCGTCTACGGGCTCGCGTTCAACCTGTTGTTGTACACGAGCTACATTCGGTCGATCCCGCTGGAGGTGGAGGAATCGGCGTCCATCGACGGGGCGAGCCGCTGGGGCATTTTCTGGCGGATCATCTTCCCGCTGCTCGCGCCCATGAACGCGACCGTGGGGATTCTCACCTGCCTGTGGGCGTGGAACGACTTCCTGCTGCCGTTGGTCATTCTCAGCGATCCCGGCACCCAGACGCTGCCGCTCGCGCAGTACGTGTTCCAGGGGCAGTTCAACACGAACTACACCGTGGCGTTCGCGTCGTATCTCATGGCGATCGCCCCGCTGGTCCTCGTCTACGTCTTCGCCCAGCGCTGGGTCATCTCCGGCGTCATGCGCGGGTCGCAGCGCTGACCTGAGCCTGCCCACACGCCGCCC
>CALMAD010000229.1 GCA_937859105.1 uncultured Propionibacteriaceae bacterium | reverse complement strand
CGCCGCCGCTTCCGCACGTCCGCGGCGGTTGCAGGCGCGTACCTGCCAGACGACCACACCGTCGTCCGAAGGAGCGTCATGGCCGCCACCGACTACGAGCTGAACCCGGTGAAGTTCTCCCGGCTCACCACCCGCGGGATCATCCTGGGACTGTCCCTGCCGCAGGTGATCGCCCTGGCCACCGGCGCGGTCGTGTTCATCGCCGCGCTCTACACCGGCGGTCCCGCTGCCCTGTACACGGCACCGGTCTGGCTGTCCGCCGCCGTGCTGGCCGTCGTGGGCGTGGGCGGGCGGAAGCTGATCGAGTGGGTGCCGATCACCGCGCACTGGGTCTGGCGCAAGGCCGCACGCCAGACCGCGTACCGGCGCCGGATCGTGAAACCGCGCCCCGCGGGGACTCTGGCTCTGCCCGGCGATGCGGGGCCGCTGCGGCAGTATGAGGATCCCGAGTCCGGGGCCGTGATGGTGCACGACCCGCACGCGCAGACCCTCACCGCGGTCCTCGAGGTCACCCACTCCGCGTTCGTCCTGATGGACCCCGGCGAGCAGGAGCGGCGCGTGCACGGCTGGGGCCGGGTGCTGTCCACGGTGTGCCGGTCCGGACGGATCGCCCGCGTGCAGGTCCTCGAGCGCACCGTCCCCGACTCCGGGTCCGGACTGTCGCAGTGGTGGAGCGAGCACGGCCGCGACGACGGGTCCTGGGTCGCGCAGACCTACGCCGAGCTGATCGAACGCGCCGGGCCCGCCGGAGAACGCCACATCACCACCCTCTCGCTCGCCCTGGACATGCGTGCGGCCGGACGGCAGATCCGCGCCGCCGGGGGCGGCATCAAGGGCGCTGCGGAAGTGCTGCGGCAGCAGATGCACACCCTGACCACCGCGCTGCGCGCCGCCGACCTCAAACCGTCGGACTGGTACACGCCCGGCGATCTCGCGGTGATGCTCCGCACTGCCTACGACCCGCAGATCGCCGCTACCCTCGACCGAGCCGGCGACATCGGCCGCGACCTCGCCACCGCCGGCCCCGTCGCGGTCGAAGAGACCTGGAGCCGGCTCCGGTCAGACTCCGCCCACCACGCGGTGCTGTGGGTGTCGCAGTGGCCCCGCTCCCAGGTCTACCCGGGATTCCTCGCCCCGATCCTGCTCTCCAGCGGCATCCGGCGTGCGGTGACGGTGCTGTACGACCCGGTCCGCTCGGACCAGGCCGCCCGCGACATCCGCAAGAAGAAGACCGAGTACATCAGCGATCAGGGCCAGCGGCAGCGGATCGGGCAGATCGAGGACGCCTCGCAGTCCGCGGAGTACGCCGACGTGCTGCAGCAGGAGGCCGACCTCACCGCCGGGCATGGGGTGCTGCGTTACACCGGGCTGATCGCGATCTCCGCACCGAGCGTGGACGAGCTCGACGCCGCGGTCGCCGCGATCGAGCAGGCCGCGATCCAGGCCTCCTGCGAGACCCGCCTGCTGGTCGGCCAGCAGGCACAGGCGTTCGTCGCCGCAGCGCTGCCGCTGGGCCGCGGTCTGTGAGTCGCACCTGACCCCCGCAACCACAGGGAACGAAGGGAACGGTGCACACATGGGCACGGACGACACCCGCAGGAAGCTGTACTCGACCGTGCTGGTCGAGACCGGCAAGGGCGACCGGAAGGCGAGGCGGCAGCGGCAGCGTGCCGCCCGTCAGGTCCTCGCCCAGGACCAGGCCACCACCCGTGCCGAAGCGAAGGCACAGTATGAGACCGAGCGGGCCGAGGCCCGCGCCACCACCTACCTGCCGCGCAGCGGCGAGTCAGGGCCTGGGGCGCTGCGCTCACCGCGCCGGTTTCGGGTCCCGGCGCACCAGGACACGTCCGCCACGCTGCAGGGCGCGTACCCGTTCCTCGCCGAGGGCGGGCTCGGCTCCAGCGGGGTGTTCGTCGGTCAGGATCTCTACAGCTCCGGGTCGTTCGTCTACGACCCGTGGGTGCTCTACCAGCGCGGCATCATCACCGCCCCCAACCTGGTGCTGGCCGGGATCGTCGGCAGCGGCAAATCCAGCCTCGCGAAGTCCCTGTACACCCGTTCCATCGCGTTCGGCAGGCGGGTCTACGTGCCCGGCGACCCGAAGGGCGAACACACCCCCGTCGCGCAGGCGGTCGGCGGGAAAGCGATCATTCTCGGCCACGGGCTCGGCGCCCGCCTCAACCCCCTCGACGAAGGCTACCGCCCAGCCGGGATCGCCGACGACGAGTGGGCTACCACTGTCGCCGCGCGCCGGAGGGATCTGATCGGCGCGCTCGCGGAGACCGTCCTGGAGCGGTCGCTGACGCCGCTGGAGCACACCGCGATCGACGTCGCCCTGCGCGCCACCGTCTCGCAGAGCTCGGTGCCGATCCTGCCGATGGTGGTCGACCGCATCCTCGCCCCCGACCGGACCGACGACGATGACGGGCGCCTCGGTGAGGACGGGCGGCTGGTCGGACACGCGCTGCGGCGCCTGGTCGCCGGTGACCTCGCCGGCCTGTTCGACGGACCCTCCACCGTCCGGTTCGACCCGTCGCTGCCGATGCTCTCGCTGGACCTGTCCCGCGTCGTGGAGAACAGCACGCTGATCAGCGTGCTGATGACGTGCTCGTCGGCATGGATGGAGTCCGCGCTGCTGGACCCGAACGGCGGGCAACGGTGGGTCGTCTACGACGAGGCCTGGCGACTCATGTCCCATCCCTCGCTGCTGCGCCGCATGGACGCCCACTGGAGGCTCGCGAGGCACTACGGCCTGGCCAACCTGCTCATCTTCCACAAACTCAGCGACCTCGAAAACGTCGGCGACCAAGGCTCGGCGATGCGCGCACTGGCGTCCTCGCTGCTCGCCAACGCCGAGACCAGGATCATCTACCGCCAGGAATCCGACCAGCTCGGCGCGACCGCGCAGGCACTCGGTCTCACCGGAACAGAGCGGAAGCTACTGCCCTCGCTGGGAACCGGGCAGGGGCTGTGGCGCATCAAGGAGTCCTCGTACGTCGTCCAACACCAACTGCATCCCGCTGAGCTGCAGGCCTTCGACACTCGGGCCCGGATGCTCGATCCCACCGGCGACCGGCCGGTGCGGGCGCCGCTCGATGGCGGTGCAGGGAGGGACCAGTGATCGGCCGCCGGCGCCAGCCCAAGCCGGCGGGACCGGTACCGACGGTGCTGCCGCAGGTCATCGCCGAGGTCGTCTCCGCCGAGCATGTTGTGCTGACGGTGAACGGCAAGCGGCTCCCGGCGACGCCCACGCGCCGGGACGAGCTGGGAACGGTGATCGCCGAGCTCGTCGCCCGGTTCGCCAGCCCGACCCGGGTGGAGGTGCGTGAGTTCGACGGCAGCGTCTACGCCGACATCCTCACCCCCGAACCGAACGATCCGGCCATACCCGACAAGGCGCCGGCGCGGGCCCGACCGGAGCTTGTCGAGTTCACCGCGGAGGGCTTCGTGCCCGGGGAGGACGTCGCCATCGCGCTCGTGCTGCGCCACACCTCCGCGGCAGGCAACGGCACCGCCCGGGCGCTGCTGGACCGCGCTGAACACGCCACGTTGACCGGCGAGCTGGTCCTGCTCGGACGGATCTCCGGCACCACCGCGGTGCGGCCCATCGAGGGAACATCCGCACCTGGCTCCTGACCTCGCCGACACGCGGCGAGGTCAGGAAGGACACCCAGTCATGCCTCCTGCCCAGCCTCGTCCCGCCAACGACGCGTTCGTGAACATCGCATTGGGCGGCCTGGTCGCCGTCGTCGCGTTCGGCGGTGTGCTCGGCCTCTCCGGCAGCATCGCCGCATTCCTCACCGGGCAGCCTCAGCCCATCGCCGGGATCACCGACGGGCTCGGCGTTCTCGCGACCCCCGCAGACCCCGGCACCGCGCTCGGGACGCCGGGCCTGAACCCGTTCGCGTACTGGGCCGTCGTGCTCCTGCTGCTGGTCATCCTGACAGCAGCAGGCGTGTTCGCGTGGCGCGCGGTCAGCCGCGCCCGGGCCGCGACCAACCCGCACCACCTCGCCGGCACCGCCACCGGCGCCGAGGTCGCCCGCGTCGCCTCCAGGAGAGCCCTCGTCAAGCGCGCCAACACGCTCCGCCCGTCCCTGACCGGCAAGCCGTTGCCGGGCGATGTCGGCTACCTGCTCGGGACGAGCAAAGGCGGGCAGGTGTGGGCGACCGTGGAAGACAGCATCCTGCTCATCGGCCCGCCCCGATCCGGGAAGGGCCTGCATGTGGTCATCAACAGCATCCTCGACGCGCCCGGCGCGGTGATCACGACCTCCACGCGCCCCGACAACCTCACCGCGACCCTGCGCGCACGAGAGCGCACCGGTCCGGTCGCGGTGTTCGACCCGCAGCAGCTGGCGCCGGGCCTGTCGGCGGGGATGCGATGGTCGCCGGTGCGCGGCTGCCAGGACCCCCTCACCGCGATGATCCGCGCCAAGGGACTGGCGACCTCGACCGGATTCGGCGGGGTCCAGGACGCCGGCTTCTGGGAAGGCAAGACCACCTCCGCCATCCAGGCACTGCTCCACGCCGCCGCGCTCGACGGCCGCGACGCGCGCACGCTCTATCAGTGGGCGCTGAATCCCACGTTGGCAGGAGATGCCGTCCGCATCCTGTCCACGCATCCCGGTGCCGCCGACGGGTGGGCGGACTCCCTCGATGCGATGGTGCAAGCCGATCCCCGCACCCGCGACTCGATCTGGCAAGGCGTCTCTCTCGCCCTCGCAGCCCTCGCCGACCCCCGCGTGCTGGACGCCGTGTCCCCAGAGGTGGGCGAGGAGTTCGACCCGGAATCGTTCCTGCGCGCCGGCGGCACCCTGTACCTGCTCGCCACGGGCGCCGGCGCGGGAGCATCGGCGGCGCTGGTGGCCGCGTTCATCGAGGACCTCGTCGAGGCGGCCCGCAAGATCGCCGCACGGTCGCCGGGCGCCCGGATGGACCCGCCGCTGCTGCTCGCGCTGGACGAGATCGGCAATCTGTCGCCCTTGCCGTCCCTTCCCACGCTGATGGCCGAAGGCGGCGGCACCGGGATCACGACCCTCCCCGTGCTCCAGTCGCTCGCCCAGGCGCGAGAGGGATGGGGCGAGAACGCCGCCAACGCGATCTGGGACGCGTCAATCGTCAAAGTCATCCTCGGCGGCGCGTCCAACTCCCGCGACCTGCAAGACCTGGCCACCCTCATCGGGGACCGGGACGAGACCACCGACAGCGTGACCACCGACGCGTACGGGGCGCACTCCATGCAGCGGTCGGTGCGGCGTGTGCCGATCCTCCCGCCCGACGTGTTGCGCACCTTGTCGTTCGGTACCGGAGTGGTCATGCTGCGCACCGCACGCCCGATCATCACCACCCTGCGTCCCTGGCCGCGGCGACCCGACGCCGCGCAGCTGAACGAGGACCGCACGGAGGTGGAACGGCTCCTTCGGGCAGGGGCGTGACCTACCGGTCGCGAGGCGTACCTGACTGGTGACCCCGCATCAGCGGGCGACCGATCAAGACCCTGAAGGAGGGTTCATGGCCATTCCCACCCGCGAGGCCCTGTCGGGGTTCATCGCCACCGATCCGCAGCTGACCGAGACCAGCAACGGCGGGCACCGCTTCTACGCCCGCGTCGGCATCGAGCAGTTCCAGCGCAACGAGGACGGCTCGTTCACGCAGCTGGAGAGCGAGTTCACCAACCTCGTGATGTTCGACAAGGCCGCCCAGCGTGCAGCGGAGAAGTTCCAGAAGGGCGACAACTTCATCGCCGAGGGCCGCAGCAACACCCACGAGTACCAGGGCGAGCAGCGCGAACAGTTCATCGCCTCCCGCATCGGCCACGACAACAACCGCACCACCTACACCGTCGACCGGTCCCGCCAGGAGCGCACCGGCGCGGACCGTGAGGCGCCGGAGCGGACGGCCGGGGAACGGGACCCGGCGGCCGTCGCGCTCGCACAGCGCGAGCAGGCCCTCCAGCCGGAGGCCGCCGCCGGAAACGGTGGA
>CALMAD010000228.1 GCA_937859105.1 uncultured Propionibacteriaceae bacterium | reverse complement strand
AGGGCGGGGGCGTCGTTGACGCCGTCGCCGACCATCGCGACCTTCTTGCCCGTCTTCTGCAGCTCGGCGACCTTCGCGGACTTGTCCTCGGGGAGCACATCCGCGATCACGGTGTCGATGCCGAGGAGAGCGGCGATCCGGTCGGCGGTGGGCTTGTTGTCCCCGGTGAGCATTGCGACCTCGACGCCCTGCTCGTGGAGAGCGTCGATCGCGGTCTTTGCGGTGTCCCGGGGTGCGTCGGCGAGACCGATGATCCCGGCGACTTGCCCGTCCACGGCGAACAGGATCGCGGTGCGGCCGGACCCAGCCAGGTCCTGCTGAGCGGCCTGCACCCCGCTGATGTCGATCCCCTCCCCGGTGAGAAGGCGCGGGTTGCCGAGGACGACCTGTCGACCGTCGACGGTGGCGATCGCGCCCTGCCCGGTGACGTTTCGGAACGCGGTCGCGGTGCGACGGGGGACGTCGCGGGCGTCGGCGTAATTCACGATCGCTTTCGCCAGAGGATGCTCGGATTCCCGCTCCAACGCGACCGCGAGGGAGAGAGTCTCGAGGTCGTCGCCGCCGACGGGGATGTAGTCGGTGACCTCCGGCTCCCCCTTGGTGAGGGTGCCGGTCTTGTCGAACACGACCGTGTCGATGTGGGCGGCGGTTTCGATCCCGGAGGCGTTCTTGAACAACACGCCCCGTTTCGCGCCGAGCCCGGTGCCGACCATGATCGCCGTCGGGGTGGCGAGGCCGAGCGCGTCGGGGCAGGTGATGACGACGACGGTGATAGCGAACAGGATCGCCATCGGGATTGCAGCGCCGGCGAGCAGCCACACCAGGAAGGTGAGGGTGCCGCCGATCAGGGCGACCAGGACGAGCCAGAACGCTGCCCGGTCGGCGAGGCGCTGCCCGGGGGCTTTGGAGTTCTGCGCCTCCTGCACGAGCTTCACGATCTGCGCCAACGCCGTGTCCGAGCCGACTTTGGTGGCGGTGACGCGGAGGGTGCCGACGGTGTTCACGGTCGCTCCGATCACCTCCGACCCGGGCGCTTTGTCCACCGGCATGGACTCGCCGGTGACCATCGACTCGTCCACCTCGGACTCTCCGGATTCCACGACACCGTCGGTGGGGATCTTGGCCCCCGGCCGCACCAGCATCAGATCCCCCGGGACGACCTCGCTGGTGGGGATCTCGACCTCCTGCCCGTCACGGATCACGACCGCCTGCGAGGGTGCGAGCTCCAGGAGGGTGCGGATGGCGTCGTTCGCGCCGCCGCGGGCGCGCATCTCCACCCAATGCCCCAGCAGCACGAAGGTGGCAAGCACCGTGGCGGCTTCGTAGAACACTTCACCGCCGCCGGTGAGGGTGACCGCGAGGGAGTACAGCCAGCCGGCGCCGACACCGACCGCGACGAGCACCATCATGTCGAGGGTCTTCGCGCGCAGCGCCCGGTAGGCGCCGTCGAAGAAGATCCACGCCGAGTAGAAGATCACCGGCAGCGACAGGATCAGCATGAACACGTCATCGCGCAGCCCGAACGGTGCCGGCACCTCGAATCCGATCACCTCCCGCCCGATCGGAGACCACAGGGTGATCGGGATCGACAGGATCAGCGCGACCAGGAACCGGTTGCGCATGTCGCGGATCATCGCGTCCATCGACATCCCGCCGTGATGCCCACCGTGGCCCATCATCTCCTGCGCACTGTGACCCGACGCTGCACCATGATCGTGCCCACCCGCGGCCGCGGTGTGACCGGCGTGCTCGACGTGGTGACCGGCATGCTCACCGTCATCCGCCGTCGCCGACGGGGCGTGCGTGTGGTCGTGGCCAGCGGCGTGATCGTGGACGGGGTCGTCGTGATAGCCCGCAGGACCCTTATGGCCCGCGTGGCTGGCGTGACCCGTGGCATCCGTGTGGCCCTCGTGCGCGTCGTGACTCGCGTGCGGTTCTTGTGCGCCCTCAGCTGCGGGGCCGTGGTGGGCGCTGTGGTCGTGCGCACCCTCGTCGTGCGGGTCGTGCGCGGGGTCGCAGATATGGTCGGGGACGGACTGGCCGGCGCAGTGATACCCGCAGTCGATGACCCACTGCTGCAGGTGCGCGACCGAGGTGGTCTCGGGGTCGTAGGTGACGGTCGCGGTCTGCGAGACCGGGTTCGCGTCCACGGCGATCACCCCGGGTTGGCGGCTCAGGTGGGCTTCGGTGACGTTCTTGGAGGTCGCGCGGATCATGCCGCTGACCTGCAGGGTCACGGTTCTGGTGTCGCTCATTTCGGTTCCTTCCCGAGGGTGGGGTCGGTGGTGTCGGGGTGGGGCCATTGCCAGTCGGCGACGGCGGGGATGTCGGTGCCGTGCTCGCGGGTGTGGGCGCGGGCGTGCAGGCGGGCGTCCTGCAGCTCCTGCCGCAGGCCGGCGTGGCGGGCGGCGAGGCCCGGGACGTGGTCGAGGACGTCGATCGCGAGCCGGTACCGGTCGAGGTCGTTGAGCATGACCATGTCGAACGGGGTCGTGGTGGTGCCGCGCTCCTGGAAGCCGTGCACGTGCAGGTTCTGGTGCCCGGCGCGCTTGTAGGTGAGTCGGTGGATCAGCCACGGGTAGCCGTGGTAGGCGAAGATCACCGGCTTGTCGGGAGTGAAGATCGCATCGAACTCCCGGTCCGGGAGACCGTGCGGGTGCTGGTCCTCGGATTGCAGCCGGGTCAGGTCGACCACGTTCACCACCCGCACTCTCAGGTCGGGGATGTGCTCGCGCAGCAGCGCCGCCGCGGCGAGGGTCTCGAGGGTGGGGACGTCGCCGGCGGCGGCGAGCACCACATCCGGCTCGGTGCCTTCGGTTTCGGTGCCCGCCCACGGCAGGATCCCGAGCCCGCGGGTGCAGTGCTCGATCGCCTCGTCCATCGTCAGCCACTGCGGGGCGGGCTGCTTCCCGGCGACGACGACGTTGATGTACCCGGCCGAGCGCAGGCAGTGGTCGTAGGTGGACAGCAGCGTGTTCGCGTCGAACGGCAGGTAGACGCGGACGATGTCGGGGCTCTTGTTCAGGGCGAGGTCGATGAACCCGGGGTCCTGGTGAGAGAACCCGTTGTGGTCCTGCCGCCAGACGTGGCTGGAGAGCAGGTAGTTGAAGCTCGGGATCGGGTCCCGCCACGACACCTCCCGGGCCGCTTCGAGCCATTTGGCGTGCTGGTTGAACATCGAGTCGACGATGTGGGTGAACGCCTCGTAGCAGTTGAACAGCCCATGCCGGCCGGTAAGGACGTAGCCCTCGAGCCAGCCCTGGCACTGGTGCTCGCTGAGCACCTCCATCACCCGCCCAGTCGGGGCCAGGTGCTCGTCGACGGGCTCCACGGCCGCGTTCCACTGCTTGCCGGTGGCCTGGTAGACGGGTGGGGCGAGCCGGTTGGAGGCGGTCTCGTCCGGGCCGAAGATGCGGAAGTTGTCCGGGTTGTCCCGGATCACCCCCGCCAGCCACTCGCCCAGCACGCGGGTCGCTTCCCCGGTTCCCGCACCCCGCTCGGCCGGGTCGACCGGCTGCGCGTGCTTGTGGAAGTCCGGGAGCCGCAGCGGGACGGTGAGTTGTCCGCCGTTGCCGGCCGGGTTCGCGCTCATCCGCCGATCCCCGTCCGGGGCGATCGCGACCGTGGCCGGGCGGGGGGCGCCGGTCACGTCGAACAGCTCGTGCGGGCGGTAGGACGCCAGCCAGTCCTCGAGGATCCGCAGGTGCTCGGGATTGTCGCGGACCTCGGCGAGCGGCACCTGGTGTGCCCGCCAGGTGCCCTCCACCGGCAGACCGTCGATGATCTTCGGGCAGGTCCACCCCTTCGGGCTGCGCAGCACGATCGCCGGCCACGCCGGCCGCCCCTCCAGCGTCCCGGCCGCCGCGGCGGCCTTGATGTCCGCGATCTCATCCAGCACCGCATCCAGGACCGCCGCGAACGTCGCGTGGGACTCCTGCGGGGTCTCGCCATCGAAGCCGACCGTGACGACGTGGGGGTGATGGCCGTAGCCGCGCAGCAGCGCGACCAGCTCTTCCTCGGGGATGCGGGACAGCACGGTCGGGTTGGCGATCTTGTACCCGTTCAGATGCAGGATCGGCAGCACCACCCCGTCATGGGCGGGGTTGAGGAACTTGTTGCCGTGCCACGCGGTCGCCAGCGGCCCGGTCTCCGCCTCCCCGTCACCGATCACGCAGGCGACCAGCAGGTCGGGGTTGTCGAACGCGGCCCCGTAGGCGTGCACGAGGGAGTAGCCCAGCTCCCCGCCCTCGTTGATCGACCCGGGCGTTTCCGGGGACGCGTGCGAGGGGATCCCGCCCGGGAAGGAGAACTGCCGGAACAGCGCCCGCAGCCCCTCTTCGGTGCGGTCGATGCCCGGGTAGCGTTCGGTGTAGGTGCCGTCGAGGTAGGCGTTGGCGACCATGCCGGGTCCGCCGTGCCCGGGCCCGGTCACGTACAGGGTGTTCAGGTCGCGGTCGCGGATGGCGCGGTTCAGGTGGGCGTAGAGGAAGTTCAGGCCCGGGGTGGTGCCCCAATGCCCCAGCAGCCGCGGCTTGATGTCGTCCCGGCTGAGGCGGTGGCGCAGCAGCGGGTTACCCTGCAGGTAGATCTGCCCGATGCTCAGATAGTTCGCCGCCCGCCACCACGCATCCACCGCCGCCAACTGCTCGGCGGTGGCATCAGTGGTGCGGTGCGCCCACGCGGGGGGTGCCGGTGTGGGGGTCATGGTCGGTCTCCTTCCGATCCGCGACCGCTCGGGTCGCGCCAGGTGCGAATGACGGTGGTCATGGTGTTGCCGCCGGGATGAGAACGGTGGCGGTGGTGTCGCGGATCCAGACCACGCCGCGGTCATCGACCAGGACGATCGCACCGTCCCCGGTGACCCCGAGGGCTTGGACGGTTCCCGTGGTGGTGCCGACGTTCTCCCAGCCGGTGCCGACTAGGCGTCGCAACGTCCCGTCGGTGTCCACTCCGACCACCCCACCGGTTGGGTCGGTCTCCACCAGGTACAGCACTGGCGCGTCCGGCGCCGGGGTGAAGGTGGCGCCACCGTCGGTGCTGTGCTGCAGCCCGTCCTGGGTGGCGGCGTACAGGGTGCCGTCGGTCGCGGCGGCCAGGTCGACGGCGGGCAGCTCGGCACCGTCCGCCCAACTCTGCCCGCCGTCGCTGCTGGTGCGCAGCAGCAGCCGGGAGGATCCGATCCCGTACAGGGTGCCGTCGCCGGTGACGGTGAGGACGTGGAAGTCCTCTTCCCCGGTGAACGCGACCGGTTCCCACGAGGCGCCGGCGTCGAGGCTGCGGATGATGCCGAGGTTGGGGGCGCCGAGCTCCGCCGGGGTGGACGGGCCGGGGTGCCCGGACGCGTAGAGGGTGTCACCGGTAGCGGTCAGTCCCATCGCGTCCAGGTCGATGCCACCGACCGGGCCGGTGACGGTGCCGTCCTCGCCCAGCGTGTACAGGCCGGTGTGGGTGCCCAGCAGCACGGTGCTGTCACCGGCGTCGACGATGCCGTGCACATGCCCGAACCCGGCCGCGGTGCCCGCGGGGGCATCGGGCTCCGCAGGGGTGGTGCTGCAGCCCGTGAGCAGCAGCGCGACGGTGACGGTGGCCGTGATCGCCAGTCTGCGGGTGGTGGGAGAGATCATGAACGGAGGTCCTTTCCGTGCGGGTACGCCGGATACCGGTGACCGCACAGGGGTCGAGGGTGGGGCCTCGGACGGGACCGGCATCGGGAGCGCGGGTCCCGTCCGAGGGGTACCGGGTCAGAGGCTGGCGAGGATGTCCTGCATCGTGGTGATCTCGGCGGTCTGCCCGTCGATGATCTGCTGCGCGAGGGCGGCCACGTCCGGGTTCTGTCCGTCGGTGAGCACCGACTGCGCCATCGTCACGGCGCCCTGGTGGTGAGCGATCATGCCGTTCAGGAACAGGCGGGTCGCCTCGACCCCGGTCGCGGCATCCAGAGCGGCCATGTCGTCCTCCGACATCATCCCGCCGCCCATGTCCATGCCGTCCATCCCGGACATGGAGTCGTCGTACGGGACGCCCCACTCCTCCAGCCAGCCCTTCATGGTCTGGATCTCCGGGTCCTGTGCGGCCTTGATCTGCTCGGCGAGGGAGACGACTCGCTCGTCGATGCCGTCTTTCGCGAGGATTTGATCGGCCATCTCGATGGCCTGCTGGTGGTGCGGGATCATCATGGTCACGAACATCTCGTCCGCGGCGTTGAACGCGGCGGCGGACTGGGAGGGGGCGGTGCTGGTCATCCCCCCGGGTCCGTGGTCCATGCCGGGCATGGTGCCGTCGGTGGGGGCGCAGCCGGCGAGCACGAGCACGGTGGCCAGGGCGCCGGCGGTCAGCGTGAGAGTACGAAAACGCATCAGGGGTGTCCTTGTCTATTCAGTCGGTGAGGGTCTGATTCAGTGCCCGGGAGGGCAGGGTGCAGCATCCCCGGCAAGGGTCGCCGGGGTTCAGGCGGAATCAGGTGCGACTGATGGACAGGACAAGCAGTGAAGGCGGGCGGGGATGCGGCAATCCGACCAGCAGAGTCCGGGTATGGGAGCGCGAGCGGGCTACGGCGTATGTGAGAAGGGCACGGGACGTCGGGGCGAGCAGGACGATCACCGCGGCCAGCAGCGCCAGCACGCACACCATCATCAGCATCGAGTGATCCGGCATCCCCGCAGGGCTGCCGCACCCGTCCTGGCAATGCCCTCCAGCGCCCTCCGCCGCAGCTGCGGTCATCGGCGTATCGTCGGCGGCGGCTGGTGCGGAGCCGACCTGGCTGTGCGTGCTCATCGCGCTGGTCTCTGATGCCAGGGCGGGCTGGTGGGAACCGGTCAGGACGTGCATGGACAGCAGCCCGGTGATGATCGCCAGGGCGATCGGAGCGGCCAGCAGGAGCCGTCGCACCCCGGGGGTCAGACGCGCGTGCGAGCGAATCACGTTCACGACCGACCTCCTTCCCGTCCAGGGTAGCGGTGCCTTGCCTCCGCGACACGGTCAGAACACCACGCACGGGAGCGGGTGCCCCCTACCACTCAGCATATACCCATCCGGGGTATCCAGGATGGGTATCGCTTCGGGGATGGCTACCCGCCCGGGGTATGCTGGGCGTGATCGAGGAAGGGGCGTCGACGGTGAACCAGGTGGTGGCGCGACGGCGGGCACTCGGGTCCCGGCGTGCCCTGTGGTTCTACCTGGCCGCGGTGACCGCGATCATCGCGGGGCTGCTTGCGATGCATTCGCTGAGTCTGGAAGAGGACCAGGCGGGCACTGTCGTGTCCGCCTCCGCAGTCGTTGCGGCCCCCGATGCCGCCGCTGATGTCCTGGTCAGCGGGGTGGTGACGCCCTCGTGCGATGAGACGGTCTGCGGGACGTCTCATGCTTTCGCTGCCGTGACGTGTCTGCTCGCGTTGCTGACCCTGCTCATCCTGGTGCTCCCGGCCCGGGACGGGTGGATGTCGCTGCTGGCGTGGCTGCGATCCCTCCCCGGCAGGTCGAGCTCGTTCACGTCCGGGTCGCCTCTTCTGCGGCCCTCCCTGATCGTGCTGTCGATCAGCCGCACCTGATCAGCACCCCGCCCGCGCCCGCCGCCTGAGCCGCCGCCGGCGCGTGATGTCGCCGACGGTCCACGATGTGCGGCCCGCAGGCGAGCGCGACCCGTCTGCGGCAGCGCCATGGGTGATCCGATCCCGGATTCTCGCCGTGCACTCCGGGCCGCGGCTCCCGGTTGGACCGTGTGACGGCGACCGTGCGCACCTTCATCGTCCCCCTCATCCAGGAAAGTCTTGTATGCCCGAACCCGCCCCCTCCACCCCGACTCCCGGTACCGGAACGCGCCGTGCGGCGAGAGCCGCCCTGTCTTCCCCACCCGTCCAGACGCGACGCGATCGACGCCGTCGGCCCACCCGTGCCGCCCGGACACCTCGACACGCGCCACGCCGCACGCTCACCCGATCCCGGATGCTCGCCGGCGCGGTGATGCTCCCGGTCGCGTCGATCGCCGGACTGCCGTTGCTGATCCCGTTGACGCCGGAGCCGGTGTTCGCCGTCGAGGCGACCCGCACCCCGGTGCGCGCCCAGTCGTTCACCACCCCCGACACCGTCACCGGGACGGTGATGGTGCGCGGGGACTACACGGTGGCGGTGACCGCCCCCGTCGGGACCGAGTCGTACGCGCACACCGCGGACACGTTCACCAATGACCCGGCGTCGGCGGTGCAGTGGCCGTTCACGGTGGGGGTGCCGATCAGCAGCACGTTCGGCTATCGCACCCGACCGTGCCCGTCGTGTTCCAGCGATCATGCCGGCCTGGATATGACCCCGGGCATCGGCACTCCGATCCAGGCGATGGCCGACGGGGTGGTCACCACTGCGACGGAGCAGGGCGGCGCGTACGGGGTGTATGTGGTGATCCGACACGAGATCGATGGGCAAGTCGTGGAGAGCGTCTACGCGCACATGCGGGAAGGGTCCCTCGCCCTGACCCCGGGGCAGATCGTGCGGGTGGGGCAACTGGTCGGCCGGGTCGGGAACAGTGGACGCAGCACCGGTGCGCACTTGCATTTCGAGGTGCGCGTCGGCGGGGAGCCGGTCGATCCGCTGGTGTGGATCCCCGCGGACAGGAGACCCTGATGCGCGCCATCGTGGTTCCGGCGCTGATCCCGAGCCCGGGGATCAGCTTCGTGCAGGTCGGGCCGTTCCAGATTCGGTTCTACGCGCTGGCGATCCTGGCCGGGATCGTGCTGGCGGTGCTGATCACCGGCCGTCGGCTGCGGGCGGTCGGGCACCCGGCCGGGGTCGTGGTGGATGTGGCGATGTGGGCGGTGCCGTTCGGGATCCTCGGCGCCCGGATCTACCATGTGCTCACCCATCCCGGCGACTACTTCTTCCCTGGCGCGGACCTGTGGCGGGTGCTCTACATCTGGGAAGGCGGGATCGCAATCTTCGGTGCGATCCTGGGCGGGCTGGTCGGGATTGTGATCGGCACCCGTCGCGCCGGGATCCCGGTGCTGCTGTTCCTGGACGCGCTCGCGCCGGGGATGCTGGTCGCCCAGGCGGTGGGACGGCTGGGGAACTACTTCAACCAGGAGCTGTTCGGCCCGCCCACCACCTTACCGTGGGGGCTGCAGATCGACCCCTCAGCCCCCGCGATCCCGCCGGGGACCCCGGCGGGGACCCTGTTTCATCCGCTGTTCCTGTACGAGCTGCTGTGGAACCTGGCCGGTGCCGCCGTGATCGTGCTGCTCGAGCAGCACCGCCGCCGGCACGGCCGGATCACGCTGGGCGCCGGGCGGAGTCTGGGCGTGTACCTGCTGTGGTACGGGGCGGGGCGGGCGGTGCTGGAGTCCATCCGGCTGGATCCCACCGAGCTGCTCGCCGGCGGGCTGAAAGCGAACGTGCTCACCGCCCTGGTGGCCGCCGTACTGGGGGTCGGGCTGCTCGCCCACGCCTCCTGGCGCGCCCGCCGCCGCGCACCCGTCCGGGGGAGGGGGGATGCGCGTGTCGATCCGCAGTGAGCAGGCCCCGCAGCTGCCCGCCGATCACGTCGACCGGCCGGTGGAGGAGCGCACGAATCCGCGCCTGAGCGTGTCGGGGTTGGCGCGGTGGGCGTGGCGGCAGCTGACCAGCATGCGCACCGCCCTGGTGTTGTTGCTGCTGCTCGCGGTGGCCGCGATCCCCGGGTCGTTGATCCCGCAACGCTCCTCCGACCCGAACGGGGTGATCCAGTTCGACAAGACCAACCCGGGCTGGATGTGGGCGGTGGACCTGCTGCAGCTGCACGACGTGTTCGGGTCGGTGTGGTTCTCCGCGATCTACCTGCTGTTGTTCGCGTCGCTGATCGGCTGCGTCATCCCCCGCATCCGCCACCACCTGACCGCGCTGCTCGCCCCGCCCCCGGCCACCCCCCGCAACCTGTCCCGCCTGCCCGCCCACACCCGCCGCGTCCTCCCCGACACGCCCCCCGGTGCGGTCTTGGACGCGGCCGAGAAGGCGCTGCGTCGGCAGCGGTACCGCACCCGCCGGGTCCGCGGCGACGACGGACGGGACTCGGTCGCAGCCGAGCGCGGCTACCTGCGGGAGACCGGGAACCTGCTGTTCCACGTGGCGCTGCTGGCGGTGCTGGTCGTGGTCGGCGTCGGCGGCGGGTTCCGGTTCACCGGGCAGCGGGTGCTGGTGGAGGGGCAGACGTTCGCGTCCACCCGGATCGCGTACGACTCGTTCACCGCCGGCCGGTTCATCACTGACACGCAGATCCCGGCGTTCTCCCTCACCCTGGACCGGTTCCGCGTCGACTACGTCCTGGACAACGTCAACGCGCTCGGCATGCCGAAGACGTTCGACGCGCAGGTCACGACCACCACTGGCGGCACCCGGCAGGCCTCCAGCATCCGGGTCAACGAGCCGCTGCCGGTGGCTGGCACCGACATCTATCTGCTCGGCAACGGGTACGCCCCCACCCTCACCGTCCGAAACCCGGCCGGGAAGATCGTGTTCCGTGACACGGTCCCGTTCCTGCCGCAGGACGCGAATTTGACCAGCTTGGGCATCGTGAAGGTTCCCGACGGGCTGGCCGAGCAGGTCGGCCTGGTCGGGATGCTGTACCCCACCCGCGCGACCACCGCCTCTGGGGCGTTCGCGTCCAGCTACCCGGACCTGCTGGACCCGGTCGTCACCTTCAACGTGTACGTCGGCGACCTGGGCCTGAACACCGGGGTCCCGGTGTCGGTGTACGCACTGGACACCAGCACCCTCACCCAGATCGCCGGGCGGGGCACCCCCACCCCCGCCCTGCAGTTGGTCCCCC
>CALMAD010000227.1 GCA_937859105.1 uncultured Propionibacteriaceae bacterium | reverse complement strand
GAGCCCGGACGCCCGGCAGGTGCGGCCGGCGTCCGCGGCGATCTCGTAGCCGGCGATGACCCCGGCGTTCACCCCGGACGCCGCGAGGGCCGCGCCGAGCGGCCCGGGCGGGACGGCGTCCAAGCGGAACCCCCGATCGGAGACCTGTTTGCGCGCCCAGGGCACCTCGAGATCCCCCACGAACCGGACGCCGTGACCCCGCCCCACGAGCTCCTCGGCGAGGGCGACCTGGCGCACCAGATGGCCGACTCCCGAGCGCGTCGTCGCGTCGCAGCGGATGGCGACACGGGTGTGGGGAGTCGGGGCGGCAACCATGGCCCTGAATGGTAGTGTCCAAGCGCGGTGGGAGCGGGTGCGGCCCGCCACCGGCACCCAGGAGTCACCCCGAGAGCAAAGGAATCCCCCACGTGAGCATCTTGGAAGGGTCGTCCATCCTCATTACCGGCGGCACCGGTTCCTTCGGGAAGGCGTTCGTCACGCGCCTGCTCAACGACATCAACCCGCGTCGGGTCGTGATCTACAGCCGCGACGAGCTCAAGCAGTACGAGTGCCGGCAGATGTTCAACGACGATCCGCGGCTGCGGTGGTTCCTCGGCGACATCCGCGATCTCCCGCGGCTGAACCGGGCGATGCGGGGCGTCGACTACGTGGTGCACGCTGCCGCCTACAAGCAGGTCGACACGGCCGAGTACAACCCGTACGAGTTCGTGAAGACGAACGTGATCGGCAGCCAGAACGTCATCGAGGCTTCCATGGATGCGGGGGTGAAGCGCGTCGTGGCGCTCAGCACCGACAAGGCATCCAGCCCGATCAACCTGTACGGCGCGACGAAGCTGACGGCCGACAAGCTGTTCATCTCGGGCAACCATTACGCGGCGGCGTACGGCACGCGGTTCTCGGTGGTCCGGTACGGCAACGTGATGGGCAGCCGCGGCTCGGTCATCCCGTTCTTCCGCAGGCTCGCCGAGAGCGGCGACTCGCTGCCGATCACCGACTTCCGCATGACGCGGTTCTTCATCACGCTGCCGCAGGCGGTGGAGTTCGTCGTCGGCAGCTTCGAGCTGATGCAAGGCGGCGAGCTGTTCGTGCCGCGCATCCCGTCGATGAAGATCGTCGACCTCGCCCAGGCGGTGGCGCCGGGGGCGAAGATGCACGAGATCGGCCTGCGTCCGGGCGAGAAGCTGCACGAGGAGATGATCTCCGCCGAGGAGGGGCGCCGCACGCTGCGCATTTCGGACCACCGGTTCGTCCTGCAACCCGACCTCGCCACGTGGGGCTACGTGCCGCCCGAGCACGGCACGCCCGTCCCCGAGGGGTTCCATTACACGTCGGACAAGAACGATCAGTGGTATTCGGGCGAGGAAATGATGAAGATCCTGGCCACGGAGGTCTGACGTGCTCCCTTACGGCCGACAGTCCATCAACGAGGACGACATCGAGGCCGTCGCGGCCGTGCTGCGCGGCGACTGGCTGACAACGGGGCCGACGGTCACGGCGTTCGAGGAGGCCATCGCCGAGTACGTCGGCGCCGCCCGGGCCGTGTCGGTGACGTCCGGCACGGCGGCCCTGCATACGGCGTACGCGGCCGCGGGCGTCGGCCCGGGCGACGAGGTGATCACGACGCCGATGACGTTCGTGGCGACCGCGTCGTGCGCGGTCGCGCTCGGGGCGTCCATCAAGTTCGCCGACATCGAGCCGGACACGGCGAACGTGGATCCGGCGGCGATCGAGCCCCTCCTCAGCGAACGCACGAAGGTGGTCGCGCCCGTCGACTTCGCGGGCCAGCCGGTCGAGATCGACCGGATCAACGAGCTGGCGCACGGCGTCGGGGCGCTCACGGTGGAGGACGCGGCGCACTCGATCGGTTCGCTGACACACGGACGCCACGTGGGCTCGGTCGCCGACCTCTCGACCTTCTCGTTCTTCCCGACCAAGAACATGACGACCGCCGAGGGCGGCGCGGTCGCGACGAGGGACGCGGCGCTCGGCCAGCGCGCTCACGAGTTCCACTTCATCGGGCTCGTGCGCGACCGCGACCGGATGCGCTACCCCGACGAGGGCCCGTGGCACCAGGAGGTGCACTCCTGGGGGCTGAACTACCGGCTCTCCGACGTCCACTGCGCGCTCGGCCTCAGCCAGCTGAAGCGGCTGGCGTCCTTCAAGGCGCGGCGCGCCGAGATCTTCGCGCGCTACCAGGAGGCGTTCGCGGGGGTCGACGGGCTCGGCATCCACGGCGTCCGGGAGGGCGTCGACCCGACCTGGCACCTCTACCCGGTGCGCATCAAGGACGGCCGGCGCCGCGAGGTCTTCGAGAAGATGCGCGCGTCCGGCATCGGGGTGCAGGTGAACTACATCCCGGTGTACTGGCACCCGCTGTTCGAGGACCTGGGCTTCCGGCGCGGCCTGTGCCCGAACGCCGAGCAGTTCTACGCCGAGGAGCTGTCGCTGCCGATGTTCGCCGACCTCACCGACTCCGATGTCGATCGCGTCATCGAGACGCTGACCGGCATCGTCGGCTGAGGGCGCGGCGGTGAGCGCGAAGGCCGCCTCCACCGGCCCGACGCCCCCGCTCGCGACGCACGTCGTGGGCGTTGTCGCCGTGCTCGTCGCGTTCGCGGCGAGCTTTCCCGCGCGGCTGAACGGTGACGTCACTTATGCCTTCGGGACCCTGGAGACGACGGCCGGGCAAGGCATCAGCACGGTCGACCTCTTCATGGCCCGCCCGCTGCCCTATCGCCTCCTCATCCAGGGCATGGACGCCGTGCGCGGGCTGGTCACCCCCGTCGCCAACGGAGGCTTGGCGCAGGCGATCGTCCGCGCGGAGGCCGGGGTGCTGGTCGCGATCGCCGGACTGCTGCTCTTCGCGGGCCTGCGTCGGCACCTGGACGCCTCCCGCGCGGCCCTGGTCTCGGGGGCGGTGACGGCCGCCGGCGTGGTCGCACCGCCCTGGAACTTCCTGGAGCCCGACTGGGTGGCTGGCGTGATCGCGGTGGCGGGCGTGGGAGTCGGCCTG
>CALMAD010000226.1 GCA_937859105.1 uncultured Propionibacteriaceae bacterium | reverse complement strand
GTCGGCGGGGATACCGATCGCGACGTCGGAGTTTCCGATCTCGGCCGCGGCGTCCGAAACCGGCTGCGGCGTGCTCACGATCCGCGGATGAGGCGACGGACCACGGACGGGGCGTCGCGCGTTCGAGGATCGGCCGACGCACTTGGTAGGCTCAGCGAGGTTGGGTGTGCCGCCCAGTTTGTTCCTGACTGAAAAGAGAACGGATGCTTTCCGCTTTCGCGAACGCGTTTCGTACCCCGGATCTGCGGAAGAAGATCTTCTTCACCCTCTTCATCCTCGGAGTCTTCCGGCTCGGTTCCGTGATTCCGTCGCCCAACGTCAACCTGCAAAACGTGAACCAGTGCCGCGTCCAGGCGGCCGAGGGCGCCAACGCGGGCATCTACTCGATGATCAACTTGTTCTCGGGCGGTGCCCTGCTGCAGCTCGCGATCTTCGCGCTGGGCATCATGCCCTACATCACGTCGAGCATCATCCTGCAGTTGCTGACGGTCGTGATCCCGCGGCTGGAGACGCTGAAGAAAGACGGGGCGTCCGGCCAGAACAAGATCACCCAGTACACGCGCTACCTCACGATCGTGCTGGCCGTGCTGCAGGCGACCGCCTTCACGACGCTCGCGGTGAACGGGCAGCTCTTCCAGGGCTGCACGCTGCCGGTCGTGTACGACACCTCGCTGTTCCCGCTGATCGTCATGATCCTGACCATGACGGCCGGCACCGGCCTCATCATGTGGATGGGCGAGCTCATCACCGAGCGGGGCGTCGGCAACGGCATGTCGGTCATGATCTTCACGCAGATCGCCGCGCAGTTCCCGAGCCAGATGTGGGCGATCTCGCTCGGCAAGGGCACGCTGCCCGACAATCCGAACGTGCCGAACGCGTCCGGGTGGCTGGCGTTCGCCGGCGTCCTGGCGGTCGGCCTGCTGGTCATGGCGGGCGTCATCTTCGTCGAGCAGGCGCAGCGGCGCATCCCGGTGCAGTACGCGAAGCGCATGGTGGGGCGGCGGCTGGTAGGCGGCACCACGACCTACATTCCGCTCAAGGTGAACCAGGCGGGCGTCATCCCGGTCATCTTCGCGAGCTCGATGCTGTACCTCCCGGTGCTGTTCGCGCAGTTCAACCCCGACAACCCGGTCTCCAGTTGGATCTCGGGGCACCTCACCCGCAACGGTTCGCCCTGGTACAACCTGATCTTCTTCGTGATGATCATCGCGTTCACCTACTTCTATGTCGCGATCACCTTCGACACGGTCGAGGTCTCCGACAACATGAAGAAGTACGGCGGCTTCATCCCCGGCATCCGCGCCGGCGGGCCCACGCAGCGGTACCTCTCCTACGTGCTGAGCCGCCTCACCGCGCCCGGCTCCCTTTACCTGGCACTCATCTCGCTGCTCCCCGCCTTGGCGTTCTTCGCGCTGGGCGAGGACGCGTCCCAGCGCTTTCCGTTCGGAGGCACCTCCATCCTCATCATCGTGGGCGTAGGGTTGGACACGGTGAAGCAGATCGAGAGTCAGCTTCAGCAACGGAACTACGAAGGATTCCTGAGATGAGGCTGTTGATCATGGGCCCTCCCGGCGTGGGGAAGGGCACCCAGGCCACCGAGTTGGCCGATCACTACGAGATCCCCGCGGTATCCAGCGGTGAGATCTTCCGGGAGAACATCAAGAACGAGACGCCCCTCGGCAAGCAGGTGGCGGCCCTCATCGCCGCCGGCGACTTCGTGCCCGACGACGTGACGACCGAGCTGATCCTCGACCGGCTCCGCCTGCCCGACTGCAGCAACGGCTGGCTCCTCGACGGCTACCCGCGCACCGCCGCGCAGGCCGGCTCGCTCGACGCCGCGATGGCCGCGAAGGGCACGGCGCTCGACGCGGTCGTCTCGCTCGTCGCGGCGCCCGACGAGCTCGTCGGGCGCATGCTGCGCCGGGCCGAGCTGGAGGGGCGCGCCGACGACAACGAAGAGACGATTCGGCACCGCATCGACGTGTACCACGAAGAGACGGAGGAGCTGCTCGACCTCTACCGGCAGCGCGGCCTCATCGTCGAGGTGGACGCGATCGGCGAGATCGCCGACGTCCGGCAGCGGCTCACCGCTGCGCTGGACGCCAAGCTCGCCCGATGATCGAGCGTCGCGGCATCGAACTCAAGACGCCCGACCAGGTGCGCGTCATGCGCCGGGCCGGGCTCGTGGTCGCCGAGACCCACGACGCCGTCCGGGAGGCCGGGCGTCCGGGGGTCACCACCGCTGACCTGGACGCCGTCGCGCGCGGCGTCCTGGCGAAGCACGGGGCGGACTCGTCCTTCCTCGGCTATGGCGGCGGGTTCGGCCTGCCGCCCTACCCGGCGGTCACCTGCATCTCGGTGAACAACGAGATCGTCCACGGCATCCCCGGCGACCGGGAGCTGGCGGACGGAGACCTCGTGTCGGTCGACTTCGGGGCGATCGTCGACGGCTGGCACGGCGACGGGGCGATCACGTTCAGCGTCGGGGAGGCGACTCCTCAGCGGCAGCGGCTCTCCGACGTCACGCGCGAGTCGCTGTGGGCCGGCATCGCCGCCGCTCACCTGGGCGGCCGCGTGAGCGACATCTCGCACGCGGTCGAGGCGTCCATCGAGGCGCAGGCCGACCACGAGTTCGGCATCGTGGAGGAGTACACGGGCCACGGCATCGGCTCCGCGATGCATCAGCCGCCCGACGTGCCGAACTACGGCCGTCCGGGGCGGGGGCCGAAGATCGTGCCGGGCCTGTGCCTCGCCGTCGAGCCGATGATCACGTGGGGTTCGGCCGAGACCGCGACGCTCGAGGACGAGTGGACCGTCGTCACGCGCGACAGCTCCGACGCCGCTCACTGGGAGCACACGATCACCGTCACCCAACAGGGGCTGTGGGTGCTCACCGCCGCCGACGGCGGCGAGGAGATGCTCGGACGCCTCGGGCTGCCGTTCGGCCCGCTGGCCGACTGAGACGGCCGAGCCGGGGGCGGAGGCGACAGCCCGGGGCGTCCGGTTCAGCGCCGGTGGGAGGCGATGGTGATCGCCAGGCGATCCTCGACCGGGCGCGGCGACGACGACCGGTAATTCGAGAGCATCGAGAACACGTAGCGGCGGCCGTCCACGGCGGTGACGTACCCCGACAGGCTCGTCACGCCGCCTAGCGACCCGGTCTTCGCCATCACGCGGCCCGCGGCGGCGGTGCCGCGCATGCGGGTCGACAGGGTCCCGCCGGTCATGCGATCGGTCGCCCCGGCGACCGACAGACCGGCGTAGAACGCCCCGAACCACGGCTGGCGCTGCGCGTACAGCAGCGCGCGCGTGAGCGCCCGCGCGGTGAGCCGGTTCGAGCGCGCCAGCCCGGAGCCGTCGGCGAACGCCGTTCCCGTGAGCGGGGCGCCGGCCGCGCGCAGGTAGTCGCGGAGGTAGACGACGCCCTTCGCGGTGGTGCCCGGGGCGGACGTCCGGGCGCCCATCGTCTTCAGCAGGTGCTCGGCGATCGCGTTGTTCGACAGCTTCAGGAACGGCCGCATCAGTTCGCCGATGGTCTGCGAGGTGTCGGTCGCCACGATGACCCGCCCGGCGGTCGGCGTCACGCCCGCGATCGTCCGGCCGGCCACCGAGATGCCGACGGCGGCGAGCTGCGCGCGGAAGACCGTGGCGGCGTACAGGTCGGGCCGGTGGACGGCGACCCAGCGGCGGCTGCCCCCGGACGCCGACGTCGCCACCGAGCCGGTGACCGTGATCGTGTTCGTGCCCAGCGTGCGCGCCACCCCGACGGACGACGACCTTCCCGTCTTCACCTTGTTGACGATCCGCACGTACGACGCGGCCGAGGCCGGCGTCACCGCGATGCGCGCCGCCGCCCCCGAGCGGGTCGGATACGCGGTCACGATCACGGTGCCGGCGTCGAAGTCGGCGTTGGGCGCCAGGGAGAGTCCGGCGATCTGCGGGGCGTAGTACTGCGAGGCGTTCTGCGTGCCCCAGGCCGAGTTGTAGTAGGCGCCGTCGAAGAACGACCCGTCCGCGACGAGGTTGCCGGTGAACCTCCGGACGCCGCGGGCGCGCAGGTTCTGGGCGAGCGCCCGCAGGTCGGACTCCATCAGGCTCGGGTCGCCGTAGCCCTTGAGGTAGACCGACGAGGGTACCGAGCCGTCCGGGCGCACGGACCACCGCGCGATCGCCTCGGTCTTGAAGCGGTAGCCGCTGCCCAGGGTGCGCAGCGCCGCGCCCGCGGTGACGATCTTCATGTTGGACGCCGGCACGGCCGACTGCCAGGCGTTGCGGCCGGCGAGTTCGCTGCCGGTGGCGGCGTCCGCGACGAGCGTTCCGTTGGTGGCCGCCGTCACCCGTGAGTCGCGCAGCACGGCCGCGACCTTGGACGCGAGCGCCGCATCGGTGACGGCGTGGGCGGGCGGCGCCGTTCCCGCGACGAGTGCGAGGGTGGTGGGCAGCAGGAGCGCCAGGCGGCGAATGGTGGGCATGGGGGACCTTCCGGGGGACGATGCGCCGGGGGGATGGCGCACGCACACCGTAAGCGACACCTGTCGCTATGACTAGGGTTCGTCCGGACCTGTGGAGGGCTGCCTGAGGGTTGTCCCCGATCGGACGCCGCCGGCGCCGGCCCATCGGGGCGGCGTCCGGTGGGGCCGTGGGCGTCCGGAGGGGCCTTGGGGCGTCCGGACGGATCGTGGGCGTCCGCCCTGCCCAGGAGGGGACTCTGCTAGAGATGGTCCATGACGCTTCTGGAATCCGACGCCTACGTCCCGGCCTGGGGCATCGTGCCGTTCGTCCTCATGCTGGCCTGCATCGCGATCCTCCCGCTCGTGCCCGCCGCGGAGAAGCTGTGGGAGCGCAACTCCACCAAGCTGGCGGTCGCGCTGCTCCTCGGCGTGCCGGTCGCGGTCTGGATGTGGACGCTCCTGGGCGCCCCGACGGTGCTGCACTCGCTGTGGGAATACGTCCAGTTCATCTCGCTGCTGCTCGCGCTGTTCGTGATCAGCGGCGGCATCTATCTCTCCGGCGACATCCGCGCGACGCCCCGCAACAACACGATCATCATCGGGATCGGGGCGGTCGTCGCGTCCATCATCGGCACGACGGGCGCGGCGATGCTGCTGATCCGGCCGCTGCTGCGGACGAACTCCGAGCGCCAGCACAAGTCGCACTCGGTGTGGTTCTTCATCTTCGTGGTCGCGAACTGCGGCGGCCTGCTCACGCCGCTGGGCGACCCGCCGCTGTTCCTCGGTTTCCTGCGCGGCGTCCCCTTCGAATGGACGCTGAGCCTGCTGCCCGAGTGGGCCTTCGTGAACGGCATGCTGCTGTTCACCTACTACGCGATCGACCACCAGAAGGTCGCCAACGAGACCGCCGAGGCGATGGCGTGGGACGCCGAGGCCGTCGAGCCGATGAAGGTGCACGGCGTGGTGAACTTCGCGTTCTTGGCGATGGTCGTCGCGGCGGTGGCCGCGATCCCGTCGCTCGATCTGGAGGCGATCGAGGCCGGCCACGCGGGGTGGGCGGCGATGGTGCCCTGGCGCGAACTGACGATGTGGGCGGCGGCGGCGCTGTCGTTCTTCCTCGGCGACAAGTTCGCGCGCTACGAGGGCAACGAGTTCTCCTTCGCGCCGATCCTGGAGGTCGCGGCGCTGTTCATCGGCATCTTCCTGACGATGATCCCCGCGCTGCGGTTCCTGGAGGAGATCGCGCCGACGCTGCCGCTGAACGAGGTCACGTTCCACCTGTTCACGGGCGGGCTGAGCTCGGTGCTGGACAATGCGCCCACGTACGTCACGTTCTTCGAGATGGCCCGTGTTCTGGGGGGCGACATGCAGGGCGTCCACCTGGTCGCGGGCGTCCCCGAGCACTATCTGGCCGCGATCAGCACCGGCGCGGTGTTCTGGGGGGCGGTGACCTACATCGGCAACGGGCCGAACTTCATGGTGAAGGCGGTCGCCGAGCACGCCGGCGTCTGGATGCCGTCGTTCGGCGGGTACGTCGTGAAGACGTTCACCTTCCTCGTGCCGACGCTGCTCGCGTCGATGGGGCTGTTCGTCGCCGAGGCGCCGTGGCTGAAGGTCGCGGGCGGGCTGATCGCCGCGTTCCTGGTCGTCCGGGCGATCGTGATCCTGCGCCGGCACGCGGCACAACCGGCGGCAACCGGTTAGGGCGCACGCGGGCGTCCGGGTAGATTGGTCCATCGGCCGTCACCTGGACGCCTTCGACAAGCCCTCGTGCGGGTTGTTTGAACCTCATCCACCACCCATGCGAGGAAGCGTTGTCCGATACTTCATTTAATCCCGAGCTCACGTTCGCCGATCTCGGCGTCCGCCCGCGGCTCGTCGCCGCGCTCGCCGAGCGCGGCATCGTGCACCCGTTCCCGATCCAGGAGATGAGCGTGCCCGACGCGCTCGCCGGGCGGGACGTGCTCGGCCGCGGCCGCACCGGCTCCGGCAAGACCGCCGCCTACGCGCTGCCGGTCGTCTCCCGCCTCGACGAGGAGGGGCGCCGGCGCGAGCCGCGGCGTCCGCGGGCCCTCGTGCTCGTGCCGACGCGCGAGCTCGCCGTCCAGGTGCACGACACGGTGTCGTTCCTGGCCGAGGCCGTCCGGCTGCGCTCGATGACCGTGTTCGGCGGCGTGAAATACACGGGCCAGGTGCGCCGGCTCGAACGCGGCGTCGACATCGTGATCGCGACCCCCGGACGCCTGGAGGACCTGATCGCGCAGGGCCACCTCGACCTGTCCGCGGTGCGGATCACCGTGCTCGACGAGGCCGACATGATGGCCGACATGGGCTTCCTGCCCGTGGTCACGCGCATCCTCGAGCAGGTGCCGGCCGACGGGCAGCGGCTGCTGTACTCGGCGACGCTCGACGGGGACGTCCAGACGGTCGTCGACCGCTTCCTGCACGACCCGCTCGTGCACTCCGTGACGGAGGAGGAGGGCGCCCCCGACATCGACCACTACGTCTTCCTGGTGGACCGCGACAACAAGGACGAGGTCGTCCGCGAGCTGCTCGCCGGCGGCGGCCGGACGCTCGCGTTCGCGCGCACCAAGTTCGGCGCCGAGCGCCTCGCCCGCGAGCTGACCGCGGCGGGCATCCCGGCCGTCGACCTGCACGGCAACCTGACCCAGGCCAAGCGGCAGCGCAACCTGAGCTTGTTCGCCGACGGCAGCGTGTCGGTGCTCGTCGCAACCGACATCGCCGCGCGCGGCATCCACGTCGACAACATCGGGCTGGTCGTGCACATCGACCCGCCGATCGACCCGAAGGCGTACACGCACCGCTCCGGGCGGACCGCGCGCGCCGGGTCGTCCGGCACCGTCGTGACGATGGCGGTGCGCAACCAGAACCGGCTCGTCCGCGGGCTGATGGCGAAGGTCAAGATCAACCCGACGCGGCTGGTCGTCAAGCCGGGCGACGAGATCATCGAGCAGGTGCGGGCGGCGCGCGTCGAGGCGGTGCCGACCGGTCCGTCGATCTTCGCTCCCGACCCCGAGGACGCCGTCGAAGAGGCGTCCGGCTTCGAGGGACGCCGCGATCGTCGCGAGCGCGACGATCGTCCGCGGGGGCGCGGCGACCGTGCGTGGGGACGTGGCGAGGGCTCCTGGGGACGCGGTGAGCGTCCGCGGGGGCGCGGCGACCGGCCGGGGCGTCCGAAGGGCGACCGGCGTCCGGAGGGACGCCGGGACGGCCGGCGTCCG
>CALMAD010000225.1 GCA_937859105.1 uncultured Propionibacteriaceae bacterium | reverse complement strand
GAAGACCATGGTCGAGAACATCAAGGCCGGCTTCTGAGCCACTTGTGACAAGGTGGGCGGGGTGGGGTATCTCGCCCCGCCCACTTTGCTTACCAGGCCGCGCTGACGCGACCGGAAGGGAAGGAACGACGTGTCCCTCGACACGAAGCAGGCGCCGCCGGCGCCGACCAAGCCACAGCTCTCGCACGCGCGCGACCTGTCCCGCCCCGGCTTCTACGTGAAGCTCGTCCTGATGGCCCTCGTCAACGCCTTCGGCGTGTACGGGATCATGGCCTCCTGGGCGCAGGGTGAGTACTGGGTCCTGGCCGCGCTCGCCGCCCTGCTCGTGGTGGCCAACTACGTCTACTTCAGCAAGCGGGCCATCCCGGCCAAGTACCTCCTGCCCGGGCTCGTGTTCCTGCTGGTGTACCAGCTCTACGTGATGGGCAACACCGCCTACGTCGCGTTCACCAACTACGGTGACGGCCACAACGACGCCAAGGGCCCGGCCATCACCCAGATCCTCAAGACCTCCGACCGCCGCGTCGAGGGCACGCCGACCCATCCTGTCGCCGTCCTCGAGCAGAACGGTCAGCTCGGCTTCGCGATCGTCGACGACGGCGTCGTGAAGGCGGGCACCGCGGAGCAGCCGCTGGCCGAGGTGGCCGGTGCGGCGTCCGACAACAACCGCGTCACCGAGGTGCCCGGCGCGACGATCCTGCCGATCTCCGAGATCCAGCAGCGCCAGGCCGACGTGCTCGGGCTGCGCGTCTCCGTCTCCGACAACCCCGACGACGGCTGGCTGCGCACCGACAACGGCTCGACCGCCTACACGGCCAAGTCGCTGCTCGACTACGACGAGGCCGCCGACACGTTCACCAACGCCGAGGGCAAGGTTTACAAGGCCGACCCCAAGCAGGGCCTCTACGTGGCCGAGGACGGCTCGTCGCTGAACCCCGGCTGGCGCGTCTTCGTGGGTGCCGACAACTTCACCCGCATGTTCACCGACAGCCGCCTGCAGGGCCCGTTCCTGTCGGTCATGGCCTGGACGTTCGCGTTCGCCATCCTGTCGGTGCTGACCACCTTCGCGCTCGGCCTCGCCCTCGCGGTCATCTTCAACGACCCGCGCGTCAAGGGCCGCACGTTCTACCGGGCCATGTTCATCCTCCCGTACGCGTTCCCGGGCTTCCTGGCTGCGCTGGTGTGGAAGGGCATGCTCAACCGCGACTTCGGCATCATCAACAACATGCTGCTCGGCGGTGCCGACATCAACTGGCTCGGCGACGGTGACCTGGCGAAGATCTCGATCCTGTTGGTGAACCTGTGGCTGGGCTTCCCCTACATGTTCCTGATCTGCACCGGTGCGCTGCAGGCGATCCCCGGCGAGCTCACCGAGGCGGGCGTCATGGACGGCGCCGGCCCGATGCGCCGGTTCTGGTCGATCACCCTGCCGCTGCTGATGGTGTCGGTGGCGCCGCTGCTGATCGCGTCGTTCGCGTTCAACTTCAACAACTTCTCGCTCATCTTCATGCTGACCGGCGGTGGTCCCAACTACCCGGGCCTGCCGATCATCATGGGTGAGACCGACATCCTGATCTCGATGGTCTACTCCGTGGCCTTCGAGTCGGGCGTCAAGCAGTACGGCCTCGCCAGCGCGATGTCGATCATGATCTTCTTCATCGTCGGCTTCATCTCGTGGCTGGGCTTCCGCCAGACCCGCAAGCTCGAGGAGATCATGTGATGGCCGTCAAGCTCGAGAACGCCAACAAGTCCCCCGTCAGCGGCCTGCGCTGGTGGAAGGAGGTCGGCTGGAAGCACATCGTCGCCCTCGTCATGATCGCGATCTGTGTGTTCCCGCTGCTGTACGTGATGTCGGCCTCGTTCAACCCGGGCGGCACGCTGACCGGCTCGATCCGCCTGTTCGAGAAGATCTCGCTCGAGAACTACCAGACCCTGCTGGGGTCGCTGTTCCCGCGCTGGATGCTGCACTCGTTCATCGTCGCCACCGCGACCGCGATCGGGACGGTGCTGATGGCGGCCGCCGCGGCCTACGCCTTCAGCCGGTTCCGGTTCAAGGGACGCCGCGGGTCGCTGACCGCGCTGCTCATCATCCAGATGTTCCCGCAGATGCTGGCCTTCGTCGCCATCTTCCTGCTGCTGCTCACCATCGGCGACATCTTCCCGGTGCTCGGCATCGGGTCGCTGCTGGGCCTCATCGCCGTCTACCTGGGCGGCGCGCTGGGTGCGAACACGTTCCTCATGTACGGGTTCTTCAACACGATCCCGGACGACCTGGACGAGGCCGCCAAGATCGACGGCGCCACCCACGCCCAGATCTTCTGGGGGATGATCATGCCGCTCGTCACGCCGATCCTGTCGGTCGTCGGGCTGCTGTCCTTCGTCGGCACCTACGGTGAGTTCATCCTGGCCCGGATCATCCTGGCCCGGCCCGAGAACTACACCCTGGCCGTCGGCCTGTACGTGTGGGCCTCCGACGAGCGCAACGCCCCGTGGTCGCTGTTCGCGGCGGGCGCGGTGGTCGCGGCCATCCCGATCGTCCTGCTGTTCATGTACCTGCAGAAGTACATCGTCGCCGGCCTCACCGCCGGTGGTGTGAAGGGCTGATCCGCCGAGAGCCTGCCGTCAGGACGCTGAGAGCCTGTGTCGCATGTCG
>CALMAD010000224.1 GCA_937859105.1 uncultured Propionibacteriaceae bacterium | reverse complement strand
GGCGGCCGCGACGACGGCCGGGGCGAGCGGATGCTCCGACGAGCGCTCGACGGCGGCGGCGAGCCGCAGAAGGGCGTCCGGATCGAGGGTGTCGTCCGCGGGGACGACCTCCGTGACGGACGGCCGGCCCTCGGTCAGCGTTCCCGTCTTGTCGACGACGAGCGTGTCGACCTTCTCCATGCGCTCCAGCGCCTCGGCGTTCTTGATGAGGACGCCGTCGCTCGCCCCGCGCCCGATGCCGACCATGATCGACATGGGCGTGGCCAGGCCGAGCGCGCACGGGCACGCGATGATCAGCACGCTGACCGCCACGACGAGCGCGTGCGCGAGCCGCGGATCGGGGCCGACGAGCGCCCACACGACGAACGCGAGGACCGCGACGCCGATGACGATCGGCACGAAGATGCCGGACACCTTGTCGGCCATGCGCTGAATCGGCGCGCGCGAGCGCTGGGCGTCGGCGACCATCTGGACGATGCGGGCCAGCATCGTGTCGCTGCCCACCTTCTCTGCGGTCATGACGAGCGAGCCCGTCTGGTTCAGAGTGCCGCCGATCACGGTGTCGCCGGCCCGCTTGGTGACCGGCATGGATTCACCCGTGACCATCGATTCGTCGATCGAGCTGCGACCGTCGATGACCGTGCCGTCCACGGGCACCTGCTCGCCCGGGCGCACCCGCAGCCGGTCCCCGAGCTGGATCTGACCGAGGGGCACCTCCTCGTCGTCGGCGTCCGTGACGCGGCGGGCGGTCGCGGGCGTCAGCTTCAGCAGCGCCTTGATCGCGCCCGAGGTGGCCTCGCGGGCGCGCAGTTCGAGCACCTGCCCGAGCAGCACGAGGGTGGTGATGACCGCGGCGGCCTCGAAGTAGACGTCGACGGCGCCGTGGTTACGGAAGGAGTCGGGGAAGATGCCCGGCGCGAGCGTCGCCACGACGCTGTAGACCCAGGCGACGCCCGTGCCCATCGCGATCAGGGTGAACATGTTGAGGTGGCGCGTCCGCAGCGACTCGAAGCCGCGGACGAAGAACGGCCACCCCGCCCACAGCACGACGGGCGTCGCGAACGCGAACTGCACCCAGGCGGAGACCGTCGGGTCGATCGCGTGCGCCAGCGCCGGGATGACATGGGTGCCCATCTCCAGCAGGAAGACCGGGATCGTCAGGGCCAGCGCGACCCAGAAGCGGCGCGTCATGTCGGCGAGCTCGGGGCTCGGGCCGGAATCGGCGGTCGCCATCACCGGCTCCAGCGCCATGCCGCACAGCGGGCACGAGCCGGGGTGATCCTGACGGATCTCGGGGTGCATCGGGCAGGTCCACTCGGCCACGGAGGCGTCCGGGGGCTCGGACGGGGCGCCGGCGTGGTGCTGGTGGTCGTGCTGGTGGTGGGCCGTGTGGTCGCCGGGCTGCGGGTGCCCGGTGAAGGACGCGGGGTCGGCGACGAATCGGTCGCGGCAGCCGGCGGAGCAGAAGTGGTACTCGACGCCGTCGTGCGTGGCGTGGAACTCGGTTTCGCCCGGGTCCACCGCCATGCCGCACACCGGATCGGTCACGCGCCTGGAGGTTTTGGGGAACTCGTTCATGCCTCCAGCATACCCCCGAGGGGTATATGCCCAACCAGGACGCCGCCCTCCCAGGAGGGCGCGTGCGTCGGGGCCCCGCCGCGGCTACCCCAGCGTCGGCCGCGCCCGGATGTCGCCCAGCCCGCGGGCGATCAGCAGTTCGCCCTTCCCGGACAGCGACGCCCACCCGCCGGACTCCTCGTCCCACCGCTGCCACACGCGCGGATCGCAGGGCACCGCCACCTCGACGCGCTCGCCCGCGGCGACCGCCACGTTCAGGAACCCGGCCAGGCGCACCGGCTGATCGGGCTCCTCGGGCCGGTAGTACACCTGGACCACCTCGCGCGAGTCGCGCTTGCCCGTGTTGCGCAGCGTGACGTGCGCGACGGGGGCCGCCGGGCCCTCCTCGACGAACGCGTTCGAGTACGCCCACGTCGTGTACCCCAGGCCCTCGCCCAGCCAGGCCGCCGGCTCGGGGGCGTGCCCGAACGGGAAGTGCCCGCGGTAGCCGACGTACGTGCCCTCGCGGTACTCCAGGCGCCCCTCGACGGGCGCCACGTTCCACCCCGGCGTCGCGCCGTCGGCGACCGGCCACGTGGTGACCAGCCGGCCGGTCGGCTCCAGTTCGCCCAGCAGCACCTTCGCGACGGCGTGGCCGCCTTCCTGGCCGGGCAGCCCGATCACGAGGACGGCGTCGACCCGCTCGGCCCACGGCATGAGCACCGGCGTCGCCGCGTTCACCACGACGATCGTGCGTTTGGCCGCGTCGACGACGGCGTTCACCAGCGCGTCCTGCTGCCCGGGGAGCCGCAGCGTCTCCTTGTCGGCGGCCTCCGTCTCCTGCTCCTCGGTCAGCCCGACCACGACGACCGCGACGTCGGCGTCCGCCGCCGCCTCGGCGGCCTCGGCGATGACCTCTGCCGTCGGACGCGGCGCCGGCCGCGCGATGAGCCCCCGGATGCCCGGGACGGTCGCGCCCTCGTCGTCGGGCGCCAGGTCGACGCGGGCCTGCAGCACCGTGCCCGGCTCGACCTCGCCCTCGGCGCGCCAGGACGGCGGCGTCAGGAGCGCCGCCCCCGGGTCGCCGCCCGGGACGCCCGGGTACTGCTCGCCCTCGACCGGGCCGAGCGCGACCGTCCACCGGCCCACCCCGATCACCCCGACCTCCAGGCGGCCGCCGGTCTCCACGCGCCCGCGCAGGACGGCCGCGGCGACCGGCCGCGGCGTCCCGTCCTCCCAGCCGAGGCTGGCCGCGGTCTC
>CALMAD010000223.1 GCA_937859105.1 uncultured Propionibacteriaceae bacterium | reverse complement strand
CCCGGCATGCTCACCATCAGCGCCCGCGGGCGCTTCGGGTCGCGGTGCAGGAAGCCCTTCGCCTCCAGGGCGCGCAGCTGGTGGCTGACGCTGCTGGGGGACGCCAACCCCACGGCTTCCCCCATCTCACGGATCGTGGGCGGGTAGCCCCGCCTGTCGATCGACTCTTTGATCATGGACAGGATCATGCGTTGCCGCAGCGTCAGCCCGTAGGCATCGGCGGGACCGTCGGGAAACGCGCTGACGCGCCCGAGCTTCTTCACGACCTTGCCGAGCTCCTCAAGATCGGCGTCACGCGGACGCCCCCGCCGCTCCTGCGGCGGGATGACCTTGCGCGGACGGCCGCGCTGCTTCTTAGGGGTGTTGTCGGTGCCCATGGCCCCAGCGTAGGGAATCGAACACGCCGATTTCAAACATCTGTTCGACGTGTCGCGCCGTCGGCTGCCGACCGCTGCGAAAAAAGTGTCAGACCCGCGTGGTGAAGTGTCGGTCGTGGTCGAGATCCCTCGAACACGCGAGCGATTGGGTGTTGCATCCGATCGATCGTTCGATAATACTGTCGAACAGACGTTCGACTCGCTTGGAGGTTGTCATGACTGCTCCGTTCATCGATCAGGTGCCGGCTTCGCCCGTGAAGCCTCGCCGGCGAGCCGAGCGCGCGACGCACGTCGGCCCCGTGGCGCAGGGTCCCTCGGCGCGGCGGCCGGGGTCGGAGGCGTGGTACCACGTTCCGGGTCCGGTTCGTTCGTGCGTGGCCCCGAGTGGTCGGGTCGCGCCGTCCATGACCGGTGCGGCGCGCCCGGCTGCTGTGGTGCGTCATCGTTATGAGTGGACTGTGCGGGGCCTCGCCGTGCTGGTGGGGGCTGTCGCCGCAGTCCTGGGCATCCTCACGACCACGGTGCTGATCGCCTTCTTCTCGGTCAGCAACGCGCCTGTCACTACAGCGGCCCCCGCGCAGCCGATGGTGGCCGCGGGCCCGGTGCTGCCCGACGCGCGTTCCTGACGGGTGGCTCGCGAGCCTGGCGGCGCTCGGCGCGGGGCACCGTGAGGAGTAGGCTGCCAGCCGGTCCGCCGACCGGCGACGGCTGTCGCGAAAGTGAAATTTCACTTCCAGGCTGGACGCGGCGTGTCACCTGATCGTGGGGTTGCGTCGGCCTCCCCTCGTGCCTAACCTCTACATGTAGTAGTTACACCGATGTGCTTTGCCCACAGGTTGTGGTTGCAGATGCACACCTCATACACAAGTCGTCCACAGGGCCGTCCACAGCGAGGGCGCCGGGCGACGGCACGTCAGGGAGGGAGGGCCGCCGATGCATTGTCCGTACTGTCGGCACCACGACTCCCGTGTGCTCGATTCCCGGGTCGCCGAAGACGGCAGCAGCATCCGCCGTCGGCGCGAGTGCCGCTCGTGCGCCCGCCGTTTCACGACGTTGGAGCAGATGCAGCTCGTCGTGGTGAAGCGCAGCGGTGTTGTCGAGCCGTTCTCACGCGAGAAGGTCATCGGGGGCGTGCGCAAGGCGTGCAAGGGCCGTCCGGTGACGGAGGCCGAGTTGGCCAAGCTCGGGCAGCGGGTGGAGGAAACGTTGCGGGCGAGCGGGCAGGCCGAGGTGCCGACCGACGAGGTGGGGGTCGCGATCCTCGGCCCCCTAAAAAAGCTCGACGCGGTCGCCTACCTCAGGTTCGCATCGGTGTACCAGCACTACGAGTCCGTCGACGACTTCGAGGCGGAGATCCGCCGCCTTCGCGAGATGGTCGCCGAGGCAGAAGCCAAAGAGAAGAAGGCGGAGGCCGAGTTGGCCGACGCCGACCAACTGTTTTGATGTCAACCCCACGGAAGAAGCGGAAAGGGTTCCCCATGACCGAGACCAAGCAGTCGGCGCGCAGGTCGTCGAGCAAGCCCCAGGGGCTCACGATCGAGCGCGTGTTCTCGACGGAGGGGGTGCATCCCTACGACGAGGTCACGTGGGAGCAGCGCGACGTGGTCCAGACAAACTGGAAGACGGGAGAGACCGTCTTCGAGCAACGCGGGGTGGAGTTCCCTGACTTCTGGAGTCTGAACGCATCCACCATCGTCACCACCAAGTACTTCCGCGGCGCCGTCGGCACCCCGAAGCGGGAGGCGTCGCTCAAGACGATCATCGACCGCGTGGTGTCCAAGTACCGGGCGACGGGCGAGGAGTACGGCTACTTCGCCACGCCGGCGGACGCCGAGATCTTCGAGCAGGAGCTCACCTGGATGCTGCTGCACCAGTACTTCAGCTTCAACTCCCCGGTGTGGTTCAACGTCGGCACGCTCAGCCCGCAGCAGGTGTCGGCCTGCTTCATCCTCAGCGTCGACGACTCGATGGATTCCATCTTGAACTGGTACAAGGAGGAGGGCTTCATCTTCAAGGGCGGCTCCGGCGCCGGCCTGAACCTCTCCCGCATCCGCTCGAGCAAAGAGCTGCTGAGCTCCGGTGGCACGGCGTCCGGCCCCGTCAGCTTCATGCGCGGCGCCGACGCATCCGCGGGCACGATCAAGTCGGGGGGCGCGACGCGCCGGGCGGCCAAGATGGTCGTGCTCGACGTCGATCACCCCGACATCGAGGAGTTCGTCGAGACGAAGGCCCGCGAGGAGGACAAGATCCGCGCGCTGCGCGACGCGGGCTTCGACATGGATCTGGGCGGCGCCGACATCGTGTCGGTGCAGTACCAGAACGCGAACAACTCGGTGCGGGTGTCGGATGAGTTCATGACCGCGGTGGAGAACGGGGGCCGCTTCGGGCTGCGGGCGCGCATGACCGGCGAGGTGATCGACGAGGTCGACGCGCGCGAGTTGTTCGGCAAGATCGCGAAGGCGGCCTGGGAGTGCGCCGACCCGGGCGTGCAGTACGACGACACGATCAACGCCTGGCACACGAACCCCGAGACCGGGCGCATCACGGCGTCCAACCCGTGCTCGGAGTACATGAGCCTCGACAACAGCTCGTGCAACCTGGCCAGCCTGAACCTGCTCAAGTTCCTCAACGACGACG
>CALMAD010000222.1 GCA_937859105.1 uncultured Propionibacteriaceae bacterium | reverse complement strand
AGGCGCCACGCGGTGAGGAGCAGCGACGGCGTCCCGGTGCGGGAGGCGCCCCAGCGACCCGTCACCTCGACGAGGTCGCCGCGGTCGGCCCAGCGGGCCAGCCGGTCGAGCGCCTCCGCGCCCAGGCCCGCGCGCTCGGCGAGCGCCTGGACGCGGGCGGCGCCGTCGATCAGGTCGACGAAGACGACCCCGCCGTGGTCGCGGACGCGGGCGACGCGCCCGACGGCCGACACCGTCTGAGCCCCGGACGCCTGCCCGCACGCCAGCTCGGCGAGCGTCGCCGTCGGCGGCTCACCGGCCGCCGGGTAGCCGTCGCCGCCGGCGTCCGTCAGCTCGGCGAGGTGCCGCAGCCGGACGCGCTCGCCGTCGGTGCGCCGGACCGACGGCAGCGTGAGGGCCGGCGCGGCGGCGTCCAACTCGGCGACGGCCGCGAGGTCGAGCGGCGACAGCGAGCGGTCGCGCGCCCGCCGTCGGGCCAGCGGCCCCTGCGGCAGGAAGCCCTCGGCCGACCCCATCGCCAGGATCGTCTTCGGCAGCAGGAACGCCGCGTCGTAGCAGACGTAGCGCGGCACCCAGCGCGGGCGGTAGCGACGGTTGGAGCGGTACAGCCGTTCGAGCTGCCAGAAGCGGTCGAGGAAGCCCAGCACCGAGCCGTTGAGCTTGGTCAGACCCCCGGAGCCCAGCTTGGCCGATTCGGCGAACACCGACCGGAACATGCAGAAGTTCAGCGAGACCCGCGCGACGGAAACCTCCGGGCCTCGGCGCATCAGCTCGCAGACCATGAGCTCGGTCACGCCGTGCGGCGCGTCCGGACGCCGGCGCATCACGTCCAAAGACACCCCGCGCCGGCCCCACGGCACGAACCCGAGCACCCCGGCCAGCGACCCGTCGGCCTCGTGAGCGGTCACGTAGAGGATCCGCCCGTCCGCCGGATCCATCTCCCGGTTGAGCGCCATGGAGAAGCCACGCTCCGACTCGCCGTGCAGCCACGACCGCGCCGCCACGGCGATCTCGCGGCGCTCGGCCGGGGACAGCTGGGCCTGGCGACGCAACTGCACGTGCAGCCCGGACGCCTCCGCGGCCCGCACGGCGTGCCGGACGTCCGCCATCGCGGGCCCCTCCAGCGTGAACCGGGACGCCTCGAGCACCGCCTCGTCGCCCATCGCCCGCACCTGGAAGCCGGCGTGCGCGTACGCCCGCGCGCCGGACTCGCTCGCACTCAGCACCGCGGGCGACCAGCCGTGCTCGCGGGCCTCGGCCCGCCAACGGCCGATGGCCTCCTGCCACGCGTGTGGGTCGCCGATCGGGTCGCCGGCGGCCAACGCGACGCCGTTGACGACCCGGTACGAGACGACCGCCCGGTCGCCGGGCGTGAGGATCGCGGAGCGGTCGCGCCGGGTCGCGAAGTAGGCGAGCGAATCGTCCTCCCCGTGGTCGCGGACGAGCCGCCGGATCGCCAGCTCGTGCCGGCCCGACCACGCGTGCGGGTCGCGGGCGGTACGGAGGAACACCACGGACGCCGCCACGATCGACAGCGCCGTCAAGATCGAGGTGAGCCCCGGAACCCACGGCGGGACGCGGCCGATCGCGCCGGCCAAGGCATCGCTGTACCCGAATCCGTCCGCGACGACGGCCAGCAGCAGCGCGGAGGAATCCACCGCCGTCAGGCCGAGCCCCCACAAGATCGCCACCGTGACGCCGACCGTCACCGCCAGCCCGGCGAGGCCCGCCACGGTGGCCAGCACCCAGGAGCCGGGACGGATGCGCGCGCGGAACGCCGGTCGCAGGCGCCACAGCCACCAGCACGCCACGACCCCGACGACGATGGAGAAGACGTCGAGCCAGGTCCACCACGCCAGCTGTCCAGCGCCCGCCCCCTCGGCGTCGGGGGTCAGCAGGTCCTCGGTAGAGGCGGCGATGCCGAACACCTGGAAGGCCACCACGGTCCATAAACCGAGGCGTTTACGGCGCGCGAGTGCCGTCGCCGTCAGGCTCAGGAGGGCCACCGACACGACCGAGAACGAGAACGGCATGTTCAGCGCGCTGACGAAGCTCTCCGCCCACGTCTGATCGGCCCGGCCGCCGTGCAGAATCAGCCACCCGACGAACGCCGTGCAGGCGGCCACGAGCCACACCGTGGTGAGCAGCCGGCCACCGCGTTCCGACGAACCCTGCCGCCCCACGTGCACCTCCCGAAAAAAGCCGTCGCCCACACTAGCCATGCCGGGGAGCGCGCAGGGGCGACCATGGGCGTCCTTGGGTCAGACCAAAGTCGACGTCTGCACCGGACGCCTACGACCGCGGCTCGCCGGCGAGCCGGGGCCACAGCGCGTCGACCTGGGCCTCCAACTCGGGCAACCCCGCCGAGTTGTCGATGACAAGGTCGGCCGCCTCGAGCCGCTCGGCCCGGGACGCCTGCGCCTTGAGCCGCGCGCGCGCCTGCGAGGGCGTGTAGCCGTTGCGTTGCATGAGCCGCCGCAACTGCACCGCTTCGTCGGCATCGACGACGACCACGAGGTCGAAGTCGTCGGCCTGCCCGGTCTCGACCAGCAGCGGGATCACCTGCACCACGACCGCGCCCGGCGGCGCCTGGAGTTGCAGTTCGGCCGCCCGCGCCCGGACCGCCGGGTGCACGATCGCGTTCAGGTCGGCCCGAGCCACCGGGTCGTCGAACACGATCTGACCGAGCTTGGCGCGGTCGAGCGCGCCGTCGGGTGTCAGCACGGTCGTGCCGAAGCGCTCGACGATGGCCTCGAGCCCGCGCGTGCCCGGCTCGACCACCTCGCGCGCGAGCGTGTCGGAGTCGATGATCACCGCTCCCCGCCGCGCCAGCATGTCGGAGACGGCCGTCTTGCCCGACGCGATGCCCCCCGTCAAACCGATCCTGCGAGTCATGGTCGTCATGCTGTCAGCCGCCTGTGACATTGTCCGGCGACGCGCGCGTTTCTACCTGACACTCTCCACACGCCAGTGTGGAGAGTGTCACACGCCCCCCGCGGAGCGAGTCCGCTCCTGAGATCCCCCGGACGCCTGCCGCAGTCCGCCTCGGCTGGGCCGCGCGTGCGCCGGCCGCTTCGGCCCCGACCGCGCGTGCGCCGGCCGAGCCCGGGGTTGGATCGTCCTGTCCTGGGAGCGTCCTGCCCTGGGAGCGACCTGCCCTGGGGGCGTCCCTGTCCGGCTGACCCTGACTGGCCCGTTGCCGGTCCGGCGTCCCGAGCGGACGTCCGCTCAGTGACCAGGCGCGAGAACGCGCCAGTCAGGGTCGCCCACCGAAGGACGCCTCGCCGCCGGGCGTCCGACACCCTCGCCGCCGGCCGACACGCGACACAGACACGCCCCTCGCAAGGACACGCGCTCGGACGCCACCAGGCGGGCGTCCGTGGGAAACGGCGCGGCGTCCCGTTAAAGCGTGTGACGTTCTCCACACCGGAGTGTGGAGAACGTCACGTAGAAACGCCCTCAGCGGGCCGGGGTCACCCTCAGCGGGCGCCGCCGGTCAGCTTGTCGCGCAGGGCCTGCAGGGCCTCGTCGGACGCCAGCGAACCCTCGGGGGCCGCCTGGCTCGGCGCGCCTCCGGCGGAGTAGCTGGAGGTGTTGCTCGGGGACGCCGCCGCGTTGAGATCCGCAGCCTCGGCCTCCTCGACCTGACGCTTGTGCGCCTCCCAGCGGGCCTGAGCCTCGGCGTACTGCTGCTCCCACGCGCGCTGCTGCTCTTCGTAACCGGGCTTCCACTCCTGGGTGTCGGGATCGAAACCCTCGGGGTAGATGTAGTTGCCCTGGTCGTCGTAGCTGGCGGTCATGCCGTACAGCGACGGGTCGAAATCGTCCGCAGCCACGTCGACGCCCTCGTTCGCCTGCTTCAGCGACAGGGAGATGCGGCGACGCTCGAGATCGATGTCGATGATCTTGACCATGACCTCGTCGTTGACGGAGACGACCTGCTCGGGGATCTCCACGTGGCGCTCGGCGAGCTCGGAGACGTGCACCAGGCCCTCGATGCCCTCCTCGACGCGGACGAACGCGCCGAACGGAACCAGCTTCGTGACCTTGCCGGGCACGATCTGGCCGATCTGGTGGGTGCGCGCGAAGGTCTGCCACGGATCTTCCTGCGTCGCCTTGAGCGACAGCGAGACGCGCTCGCGATCCATGTCGACGTCGAGCACCTCGACCGTGACCTCCTGGCCCACCTCGACGACCTCGCTCGGGTGGTCGATGTGCTTCCAGGACAGCTCGGACACGTGCACCAGGCCGTCCACACCGCCGAGGTCGACGAACGCGCCGAAGTTGACGATGCTGGAGACGATGCCCCGGCGGATCTGGCCGCGCTGCAACTGGTTGAGGAAGGTGTGCCGCACCTCGGACTGCGTCTGCTCGAGCCAAGCCCGGCGCGACAGCACGACGTTGTTGCGGTTCTTGTCGAGCTCGATGATCTTCGCCTCGAGCTCCTGGCCGACGTAGGGCTGCAGGTCGCGGACGCGCCGCATCTCGACCAGCGACGCGGGCAGGAAGCCGCGCAGGCCGATGTCGACGATCAGACCACCCTTGACCACCTCGATGACCCGGCCGGTCACCACGCCGTCCTCTTCCTTGATCTTCTCGATCGTGCCCCAGGCGCGCTCGTACTGAGCCCGCTTCTTGGACAGGATGAGGCGGCCTTCCTTGTCTTCCTTCGTCTGGACGAGAGCCTCGATCACATCGCCCACGTTGACCACGTCGAACGGATCGACGTCGTGCTTGATGGAGAGTTCCTTGGACGGGATGACGCCTTCGGTCTTGTAACCGATGTCGAGCAGGACCTCGTCCCGATCGACCTTGACGACGGTACCGGTCACGATGTCACCGTCGTTGAAGTACTTGATAGTGGAGTCGACGGCGGCGGCGAAGTCTTCCGCCGAGCCGATGTCGTCGACAGCGACCTGAGCGGCCTCAGGAGAGGAGGTCATGTAGTAGGGCTCCGATTACAGTGTCAATGGTTGTGGACGGCGTAACCCTGCGCGCCTGCCACCCTAGGTCCGGCAGCAGACAGACCACGCCGATTCCTCAGCCTACCCAGCGCCCCTGACCAGGTCAAAGCCGGACCCCTCAAACCACCCCTTGGGACGCCCGCCTCCGCGTCCTCCTCCTGAGGACGGACCGCCGAACCCTCTCGCCGGAGGATGCCCGCGCAGGCGTCCGGACGATGCACTGGCCACCATGACACACAGCGCACCCACCCACACCGCCGTCGCCGCGGGGCTCGCGGCGTCCGGGCTGACAAAGAGCTTCGGGAGCGTCCGCGCGCTCGCGGACGTCGACCTGGTGATCCGCTCCGGAGAGGCCGTCTCGATCATGGGCCCGTCCGGCTCGGGCAAGTCGACGCTGCTGCACTGCCTCGCGGGCATCCTCGTCCCGGACGCCGGCACGGTCACGCTGGGCGCCGACCGGGTCTCCGCCCTCCCGGACGCCGCCCGCAGCCGCCTGCGCCGCGAGCGGTTCGGCTTCGTGTTTCAGGACAACCAGTTGCTCACCGAACTGCCCGCCGACGAGAACGTCGCGCTCCCCCTGCTGCTCACCGGACGCCCGCGGCCGCGCGCGATCGCCCTCGCCCGCGACTGGATGGCCCGGTTCGGGCTCGCCGGCCTCGAGGGACGCCGCCCGGGCGAGCTGTCCGGCGGGCAGGCCCAGCGCGTGGCGATCGCGCGGGCGCTCGTGGGGCGTCCGGCGGTCGTCTTCGCCGACGAGCCCACGGGCGCGCTTGACCAGGCCACCGGCGCGGAGGTCATGAGCGTGCTCACGGACGCGGCGTCCGACCTCGGCTCGACGCTGATCGTCGTGACGCACGACCCGCACGTCGCCGGCTGGTGCTCGCGGCACGTGGAACTGCGCGACGGGCGCGTCAGCGCCGACGAACGGCGGTGAGCGCGGTGCGCACGATGACGTCTCTGGCCCCGCACCTGTTCCGCGGACGCCGCGGCACCGCCCAGGGCGGGATCGACCTGCTCGCCGTCGCCGCGTTCGCCGCGAGCGCCGCGCTGCTGGAGGCCGTCGTGGGCGGCTTCCATCTGTTCTGGCAACGGCAGACGGACGTCCCGCCGGCGCTCGCCGCGGCCGCCGACCCCAGCATGGGGGCGGCCGCCACCGCCGCGGTGTGGACGATGCTCGCCGCGGTCGCGTCCGCGATGTTGCTCGTCCCGATCATGACGCTCGGGGGCGCCGCCGCCCGGATGGGCGCCCTCGGACGCGATCGCCGGCTGGCGGCGCTGCGCCTGCTCGGGGCGACGTCCGCCGACGTCACCTGGCTGACCACGCTCGAGACCATGCTGCAGGCCGCGGTCGGTTTCGCCGCCGGGACGCTCGTCTATCTCGTGACGCTGCCGGGCTGGGCGCTGCTGACGTTCCAGGGGCAGCCGCTCGGGGCCGGTGAGATGCTGCTGCCGCCGCTGTGGATCGCGGGGATCGGCGCCGGGCTCGTCGTCCTCGCGGGGCTCTCCGCCCTGCTGGGCCTGTCCGCGGTGCGGATCTCGCCGCTCGGGGTGGCCCGCTCCGCCGGGCGCGCCCGGCTGCGCCTCGTGCGGCTGCTGGGGATCGCGGTGGTCGTCGGGGGCTGGCTCGTGGCCGCGCCGATCGTCGGCCGGCTCGACGTCGCGCTCGCCGCGGTCTTGATCGTCGTCTCCCTCGCCCTGTTCCAGGGGACGATCAACCTGGTGGGGCCGCTGCTGGTGCAGCTCGCGGGCACGGTGTTGCGCCGGGGGCGCGGGCCCGTCGGCGTCCTGGCCGGCCGGCGCCTGCTCGCCGACCCGAAGGGGGCCTGGCGCGGCGTGGGCGGGCTGGCGGCGGTCGGATTCGCCGCCGGGGCGATCCTCGTGATGCCACCGGCGGGCGCGTCCGCGTCCCGCACCACCCTCGACCGGATCCTCGCCCACGACCTGCCCGCCGGGCTGCTGCTGACGCTCGCGATCGCGGTCGTGGTCGCGGCGGCGTCCACGGCGCTGAACCAGACGGCGTCCGTGCTCGACCGGCGGGCGAGCCTGGTGAACCTCGATCACCTCGGGACGCCGCGCGGCGTCCTGCATCGCGCCCGGCTATTGGAGTCGGTCGTCCCGACGGTGATCGCCGCGCTGGGCTCCACCGCGCTGTCGACCACCTTCTTCGCGGCCCTGCTCGGGACGTCCGGGATGGCGGGGGCGACGGCGTCCGGTCTGCTGCAGCTCGCGGCCGTGCTGGGCGCGGGGTTCGCGCTGCTCGTCGCGGCGCCCGAGGGGTGCCGTCCGCTGCTGGCGGCCACGCCCGCCGGCGCCGGGGCGCGGAT
>CALMAD010000221.1 GCA_937859105.1 uncultured Propionibacteriaceae bacterium | reverse complement strand
AGGACGGCGACACCTGGCTCGGATCGCCGCCCATGCACCTGCCGGCGCGCGAGGTGGTGGCCGGTTTTGCCGAACACCTGACGTTTGCGCCCTCGCGCTGGCGCAAGCTGGGGCGCGCGCTGGTCGAGGCCTTCCGCATCGCCGCGCCGCACGCGCTGGTCATTGCCGTCGGCTACGCCATCGTGCTCGACGCCATGCCGCTGGCCGAGGCCGATCGTTGGGGCCTGGTGGCGCTCGATCTGGCCGTCGGCGGCGTGCTGTTCGGCTTTGCCACGCTGTTCTTCGTCGCCGCCTTCAAGTGGCTGACGGTGGGGCGCTACAAGCAGCGCGCGGTGCCGATGTGGACGCCTTTTGTCTGGCTGTCGGAAGCATCGACCAACCTGTACGAAGGCATCGCCGTGCCGTGGTTCTTGCGCTATCTGCGCGGCACGCCGTGGCTGAACGACGCCTTCCGGCTGCTGGGCGCGCGCATCGAGCGCGGCGTGTACCTGGACACCACCGACATGACCGAATTCGACTGCGTGCAGATTGGCGAATACAGCGAGCTGAACGCGCTGTGCTGCCCGCAGACGCACCTGTTTGAAGACCGCGTGATGAAGATCGACCAGGTGAAGATCGGCAGCCGCGTGACGCTGGGCCCGCGCTGCACCGTGCTGTACGGCGCTCACGTGGGTGATGGCGCGCAACTGGGGCCGCTGACGCTGGTGATGAAGGGCGAGAGCATTCCCGCCGGCACGCGCTGGCACGGCTTGCCGGCGGCGCCTTGGCGATGAGTCTGCTACGGTTTAAATAGCTGCCAGCGCTTGCTGGACAAGCGCTGAAGGCAGAAATTCTTCATGGGCAGCGGGCGAAAGTACAAACAGCCGGACGCGAAGGACGCCAAGGATTCGCGAAGGACGCGAAAGAAGCAGCCGAAAAAGTTTTCTTGAATTTTTCGCGTCCTTCGCGTCCGGCGGTTTGTGATCTGCCCGAACCCGCGCAGCATCCAAACAACGCCGCCGCTCCGCCGCGACGGCCTTTGCCACACCCGCCATGCATAATCACCGGCCATCGCGCCGGTGATTGGCACTTCAACGCGCCCCTTGTTGCAACGGAGCCTTCTCGTGACCCCTCGCTTTCATCCTTCCGCTCTGGCCCTCGCGCTGCTGGCCGGCACCGCCAGCGCGCAGACCGCGCCCAAACAGGCCGAGGTCGCCCAGCGCGTTGAAAAAGCCGCCGCCTGGCAGCAATGCACCGGCATGGCCAACAACGAGCGCCTGGCCTGCTTCGACGACTGGGCGCGCGAGCAGCGCGAGCTGGTCACCGCCATCGAGGACAAGGCGCGCTCGGTGCAGGCGTCGCCCAACGCGCAGGCCTCGGGCGTGCGGGCCGAGGTGGCCGCCGCGCTGGCCAGCACGCAGCCCGAGTCTGCGCCCGGCACCACGCCGTCCGGCTCGGCCGGCATCAGCGCGGTCAGGACCCGGGCGAGCCGGATCGCCTCGCGTCCCAGATCCGGACGGAGCAGGTCCTCCCCCGCCGTCGCCGCATGCGCCTCGTTGAACACCAGGTAGAGCACGCCGAGCACGGCTCCGAGCCGGGCGGGGAACTCGTCGCGCCCCGGCACCTCGAAGGGAGCCCTGGCGACCGAGAGCGTCTTCTTCGCCCGCACGATGCGCTGCTGCACGGTGGCCGTGGGCAGCAGGAACGCGCGCGCGATCTGCTCCGTGCTCAGACCGCCGACCACGCGCAGGGTGAGGGCCACGCGCGCCTCCCGCGAGAGCGCCGGGTGGCAGGCGATGAAGACCAGTCGCAGCACGTCGTCGTCGATCGCGTCGGGATCCCAGGGCGGCGCGTCCAGGGCGGCGTCCTGCTCCCGCTCGAGATCGTGCGCGATCACGGCGAGGCGATCGTCATAGCGCTCCCTTCGCCGCCACCCGTCGATGGCACGGCGCTTGGCCACGGCCGTCAGCCAGGCGGCGGGGTTCGCGGGCACCCCGTCGCGCGGCCACTGCGCGAGGGCCTCCAGCAGGGCATCCTGCGCGAGGTCCTCGGCGAGGCCGAAGTCCCCGGTGAAACGCGTCAGCGTGGCGATGATCCGCGCCGACTCGATGCGCCACACCGCGGCGACGGCGCGCTCTGTCTCAGCGCCCTCCGTCGCCGCGGAATCGGATCCGGCCATCGCCGTCACTCGGCCGCGCGGGCGGCGGCCTCCTCGCGCCAGCCGGCCTCCTTCTGGATCCACTCGTTGTCGGCCGGGAAGTCCTCCAGCTCGGTGACGCGACGCACCTCGAGGAACGCGCCCGGTCCGAGCGGCGCACGCTTGGCCCACTCCGCCGCCTCCTCGCGCGTGGACGTCTCGATGATCCAGAAGCCGTTGAACAGCTCCTTCGTCTCGCCGTAGGGGCCGTCGGTGACCAGCGGCGCCTCGCCGGAGAAGTCGACGATGAAACCCTCCGCGGCGTCGGTGAGGCCCTCTCCGGCCAGCAGCACGCCCGCCTTGATCATCGACTCGTTGTACCGGCCCATCGCCTCGATGACCTGCTCGAACGGCATGTCCTCGTACGCCCGCACGCCCTGCTCGTCCGCGCGCATGATCAGCATGAACTTCATGATGTCTGTCTCCTCATCGGGGGTCGTCCTTCGACCCTCTCACTCAAGACGTCGAACGAGAAGACGCGGGATCGACAGCTCGTCGAGATTCCTTCGAAATCTTTCTAGACTCCGGATGTGACGTCCTCCTCCCGCCTGGCCGCCGAGATCCGCGAGACCCTGCGTGCGGCCGCGGATCCCGCTCTCGCACCGGGCCAGCAGGCCTACATGAAGTCGGCCATGCCGTTCCTCGGAGTGCGCGTGCCGGAGGCGCGGCGGCTGGCCACGCAGGTGGCGCGCGGTGTCGCCGACGTCGATGAGCTGCGGGAGGCGGCCCTCGACCTGTGGCGGGAGGCCGAGTACCGCGAGGAGCGCTACGCCGCCCAGGCCCTGATGGCGCTGCGGCCCCTGCGCGGGCAGCTGGACCTGCTCGACGTGCACGAGGAGATGATCCGCACCGGAGCCTGGTGGGACCACGTCGACGAGGTCGCGCACCGGCTCGCCGATCTGCTCGACGCGCACCCGGTCGAGCTGGCCGTGGAGCTGCGCGTGTGGGCGGACGACGAGGACTTCTGGATCCGCCGCGCGGCGATCATCGCCCAGCTGCAGCGCAAGGACCGCGTCGATCATGCCCTGCTCTCCGACGTGATCGAGGCGAACCTCGGCGACGGCGAGTTCTTCATCCGCAAGGCGATCGGCTGGGCTCTGCGCGACCACGCGAGGGCGGATCCGGACTGGGTGCGGGCCTTCGTCGACGCGCACCCCGGCCTCTCCCCGCTGAGCCGCCGCGAGGCCCTCAAGCACCTGGGCTGAGCCGTTCCAGGGACCGGCGCGGCCGGCGCGTGAGAAGCCGGTTCCTGCATGCGACATCACGGCA
>CALMAD010000220.1 GCA_937859105.1 uncultured Propionibacteriaceae bacterium | reverse complement strand
GAACCGGCGTTCCAGCTCGCGCATTTTTTCGACGGGAAGTGTAGCCAACGGAAACTCCGGAAACAGGTCAGCGCAATCTCGGGCCGGCTATACGCCCGGCAACCGACGATGCAAGCATATTTATCTAAAGGGGAACGCCGTTCTCGGCCGCGAACCGGGACGCCCGGTCGGCGCTGCGCGAGCCCACCAGCGTCACGCGGGCGCCGGTGGCCCGGACGTCGGTCGCGAACGTGCGCGCGATGTTGCCGGCGCCCATGATGCCCCACCGGATGGGCGGGCATCCCGCGGGATCCTCCACCAGGTCGGGCCGGACCCAGGCGTTGAGCTTGTCGGGCAGGTGCAAGTCGAGGGGCATGGCCCCAATCTTCGCACCGAATCGTGACCTTGCGCGGCCCGCGCGCTGTGCTCGGGTGCCCGGACGCCGTTGTACCGTGCCCTCAGTCACACCCTAAGGAGGGCCCCATGGCGGGGAAGTTCGAACTCTACAAGGACGCCTCGGGAAAGTTCCGCTTCCGCCTCAAGGCGAGCAACGGCCAGATCATCGCCACCGGCGGCGAGGCCTACGAGACCAAGCGCAGCGCCCTCGGCGGCATCGCCTCGGTGCAGAAGAACGCCCCGGACGCCCCGATCGACGATCAGATGACGGCCTAGTCGCCGACGACCTACCGCCGGGGCGTCGACGGCCTCTTCTCCCCGTCATCCAAGAGCGGCCGCCCGCGGGCGGCCGCTCGGCCTGTGCCGGCGGTTCGGCCGGTCGTGATGTTCTCGCCGCTCACCCGGCCGTACCGGGCCCGCGACCCAGCCGCACCGCGGCGTCCGGGACGAGCGCGCTCAGCCGCACTTCACCCCGGTCGCGTGCAGCGGGCAATAGCCGCCGGGCACCTTGATGAGGTACTGCTGGTGGTACTCCTCGGCGAAGTAGAAGTCGCCGGCGGGGGCGATCTCGGTGGTGATCTCGCCGTAGCCCGACTGGCTCAGCGCCCGCTGGAAGCGGTCGCGCACCTCGGCCGCCACCGCGGCCTGCTCGTCGGAGGTCGTGTAGATCGCCGAGCGGTACTGCGTGCCGATGTCGTTGCCCTGACGCATCCCCTGCGTGGGGTCGTGATCCTCGAAGAAGGCGGCGAGCAGCTCGGCGTACGACACGCGCGCCGGGTCGAAGACGACCCGGACCGTCTCGGCGTGACCGGTACGCCCCGAGCAGACCTCCTCGTAGGTGGGGTTCGGCGTGAACCCGCCCTGGTAGCCGACCGCGGTGTTCGTGACGCCGTCGAGCTGCCAAAACAGCTTCTCGGCGCCCCAGAAGCAGCCGAGGGCCAGGTAGGCGACCTCGGAGCCCTCCGGCACCTCCCGGACGTCGCGCCCGAACACCTCGTGCTCGCAGCGCCCCAGGATCTCGTGGTCGCGCCCGCGCAGCGCCACCCGCGGATCGACTTGCCTCGTCATCCCAAACATCTGTACCTCCTGCCTCCACCGTAACCACGTCGGCCGCGCGCGCATTCCGCACCGTGGGCGTCCGGCCGGGGTAGGTTCGCTGCGGAGAGGAGGCTCATGCCGCCCGACGTCCCGTTCGGCTCGGCCGCGGAGCGCTACGACGCCCTGCGGCCGTCGTACCCGGACGCCGCCGTCGCCTGGGCCCTCGCGGCCGCCCCCGCCGGCGCCGTCGCGGACGTCGGCGCCGGCACCGGGACGCTGACCGGCGTCCTGCTGGGAG
>CALMAD010000219.1 GCA_937859105.1 uncultured Propionibacteriaceae bacterium | reverse complement strand
AGGACGCCCTCGCCGTGCTCTCCATCGAGGACCTGGCCGACCGCCCCATCCACGAGCTGTCGTTCGGGCAGCGCAAGCGGGTGGCGATCGCGGGGGCGCTGGCGATGCGCCCGTGCGTGATGCTGCTCGACGAGCCGACCGCGGGCCTCGACCCGCAGGGCGTCGACGAGATGGTCGGCGCGCTGGAGGCCATGCTCGCCGCACGGACGACCGTCGTCATCGCCACCCACGACGTCGACTTCGCGCTGGCGTGGGCGGACGCCGTCGCCGTCCTGCGGCGAGGCGCCGCGGTCAGCGGCCCCCCGGGCGACGTGCTCTCGGACGCCGCCCTCGTCGGAGAGGCCCGGCTGCGCCAGCCGCTCGTGCTGCAGACGGCGTCCCGGTTGGGCGTGGACGCCCGCGGCGTCCGGGACGTCGACAGCCTCGCGGCCGCCGTCCGCCGCCGATTCGACGGCGCGCTCAGCGCGCCGGCCCGCGACGAGGCGTCCGCCCGACCCCGCCCCCCGGCGGGCTGACCACGACGCCGCCGCGAGGATCGTCGTTTTGTCACCCGCACCGTTTAGGCTCGGCGCGCAGGTGCTCGACGAAGGAGACTCATGACGCACGTCGCCGACAGCCACGACCTGATCCGGGTGCAGGGGGCGCGGGAGAACAACCTCAAGGGCGTGTCCCTGGAGTTGCCGAAGCGGCGGCTCACGGTGTTCACGGGGGTGTCGGGCTCGGGCAAGAGCTCGCTGGTGTTCGACACGATCGCGGCCGAGAGCCAGCGGCTCATCAACGAGACGTACTCGGCGTTCGTCCAGGGGTTCATGCCGCGGCTGCCGCGTCCCGACGTGGATTTTCTGGACGGCCTGACCACGGCGATCATCGTCGACCAGCAGCGCATGGGCGGCGATCCCCGGTCCACGGTCGGCACGGCGACGGATGCGAACGCGATGCTGCGCATCCTGTTCAGCCGGGTCGCCGAGCCGCACATCGGGCCGCCCAGCGCGTACTCGTTCAACGTGGCCAGCGTGAGCGCGTCGGGCGCGATCACGGTGCAGCGCGGGGCGAAGACGAATGCCGAGAAGGCGACGTTCACGCGCACGGGCGGCATGTGCCCGCGCTGCGAGGGCCGCGGGTCGGTGAGCGACTTCGACCTGACCGCGCTCTACGACGCCGGAAAATCGCTCAACGAGGGCGCGCTCACGATCCCGGGCTACTCGATGGACGGCTGGTACGGCCGCATCTACAAGGGGTCGGGCTACTTCGACGCCGACAAGCCGATCGGCCGGTACACGAAGCGGGAGCTGCACGACCTGCTGTACCGCGAGCCGACGAAGATCAAGGTCGAGGGCATCAACCTGACCTACGAGGGGCTGATCCCGAAGATCACGAAATCGATGCTCAGCAAGGATCCGGAGGCGATGCAGCCGCACGTCCGCGCGTTCGTCGAGCGGGCGATCACGTTCCAGACGTGCCCCGAGTGCGAGGGCACCCGGCTGGCCGAGGGGGCGCGGACGTCCACGATCGGCGGCGTCAGCATCGCGGACGCCTGCTCCCTGCAGATCACCGAGCTCGCCGCCTGGGTGCGCGGGCTCGACCTGCCCCAGGTCGAGCCGCTGCTGAAGGGTCTGCGGCTGCTGCTCGACAAGTTCGTGGAGATCGGGCTGGGGTACCTGAGCCTCGATCGTCCGGCGGGCACGCTCTCGGGCGGGGAGTCTCAGCGGACGCGGATGATCCGGCACCTCGGGTCGTCGCTGACCGACGTGACCTACGTATTCGACGAGCCCAGCATCGGGCTGCACCCGCACGACATCGCGCGCATGAACGACCTGCTGCAACAGCTGCGCGACAAGGGCAACACCGTGCTCGTCGTCGAGCACAAGCCCGAGATGATCGCGATCGCCGACCACGTCGTCGACCTCGGCCCGGGCGCGGGCACCGCGGGCGGCGAGATCGTCTTCGAGGGCACGGTCGCCGGGCTTCGCGGCAGTGGCACGCTCACCGGGCGACACCTCGACGACCGCGCGCGCGTGAAGGACGCCGTGCGCGCCCCGGCGGGCGCGCTGGAGATCCGCGGGGCGTCCACGCACAACCTGCAGGGGGTGGACGTGGACATTCCGCTCGGCGTCCTCACCGTGCTCACCGGCGTTGCCGGATCGGGCAAGAGCTCGCTGATCGCCGGGTCGGTCGAGGGCCGCGACGGCGTCGTCACGATCGACCAGGCCCCGATCAAGGGGTCGCGCCGCAGCAACCCGGCCACCTACACGGGCCTGCTCGACCCGATCCGCAAGGCGTTCGCGAAGGCGAACAAGGTGAAGCCCGCCCTGTTCAGCCCGAACTCCGAGGGGGCATGCCCCACCTGCAAGGGCGCGGGCGTGACCTACACCGAGCTGAGCTTCTTCGAGTCGGTCGCGACCACCTGCGAAGAGTGCGAGGGCAAGCGGTTCATGGCGTCGGTGTTGGAGTACCGGCTCGGCGGGCGCGACATCAGCGAGGTACTCGCGATGCCGGTCACGCAGGCGGCGGAGTTCTTCGGCTCCGGCGACGCCCGGACGCCGGCGGCCCACGCGATCCTGACGCGCCTGGCCGACGTGGGCCTGGGGTATCTGACGATGGGGCAGCCGCTGACGTCGTTGTCGGGCGGGGAACGGCAGCGGCTCAAGCTGGCCGCGGAGATGGGGGCCAAGGGGTCGATCTACGTGCTCGACGAGCCCACGACGGGGCTGCACCTGGCCGACGTGGAGCAGTTGCTCGGGCTGCTCGACCGGCTGGTGGATGCCGGGAAGTCGGTGATCGTCATCGAGCATCACCAGGCGGTGATGGCTCACGCGGACTGGATCATCGACCTCGGGCCGGGGGCCGGCACCGACGGCGGCCGCGTCGTCTTCACCGGCACACCGGCCGACCTGGTCGCCGCGCGGTCCACCCTCACGGGCGAGTACCTGGCGGCCTACGTGGGGGAGTGAGGGTCGACCGATTCGGGTCATGTCGGACGCCGGGGCGCGCCCAGCCGCACCCGCGGCGTCCGGGCAGGATCACTCGACGACGGGGCCGCCGGAGAGGCGGATCTCCTCCAGGTCGAGGCGCGCCTGCAGCTGCCGCAGCACCGCGTCGTCGATGCGCCCCTCGTCGCGCAGCCGGATGACGGTCGAGCGCTGGTGGGAGAGCAGGGCGAGGCGCAGCTCGGCCTCGCGGCGACGTCCGTAGGTGGTGGACGCCTCGCCCGACGTGGTCTGGTCGTGGCACGACTCGGCGAGCCGGTCGTCGTACTCGCGGCGGAGGCGATCGACGGCCGCGTCGCCGACCCCGAGCTCGTCGGCCAGCTCGGGGAGGGCGGCGAGGGCCTCGCTGTCGGCGGCCCGGGTGGCGGCCTCGAGCTCGTCGCGCGCCGAGTGGTCTTCGGGGAGCCCGGCCCACCGGATCACGAAGGGGAGCGCCAGCCCCTGGAACAGCAGCGTGTTCACGACGACGCCGGCCGTCACGAACACGATCATGTCGCGCGCCGGGAACGCCTCGCCGGCGAGGGTCGCCGGCACCGACAGGGCCACAGCCAGCGACACGGCGCCCCGGAAGCCGGCGACCGCGCTCACGGCGCGGGCTCGGTTGGTGGTCCTCAGGGCGCGCTGCGACGGACGCCTGTCCAGCAGCCGGATCAGGTACGCGCTCACCACGAGGAACAGGAACCGCGTCACGATCGTGGTGAGATGCACAGCGACCGTGGCGAGGATCGCCGTGCCGATGCCCGACCCGACCAGGCCGCCGGCCGCGACCGGCAACTCGAGCCCGATCAGGACGAAGAGGGC
>CALMAD010000218.1 GCA_937859105.1 uncultured Propionibacteriaceae bacterium | reverse complement strand
TGGACGCGCCCCGCGTGATTGATTACGCTCAGCGCATGGGACCGCGTCAATCGGCGGACCCTGGGCAAAGTCGCCGGGGTGGCCGCCTTGAGTGCTGCTGTGTCGACCGTCACCCCGCGCGCCTGGGCCGCGCCCACCGGGGGCGACGACGCGGTGACCCGGGCGGGCATGGCCGCGCTGATCGCCCGCCACTTCGACTGGGTGCACTCCTCGGAGTACCTCGACCCCTACAAGGCCCCGCAGCCGACCTACCGCGACGTGGCGGTCGGCCGCACGCGCTACGCGAAGGAGGTGGAAACCGCCCTCGAAGAGCGGGTGCTCGACGGCGCCGACGGCGTGTTCCACCCCGACCGGCCCGTCTCGCCCGAGGACGCCGCCCTCTGGCTGGCGCGGGCGTTCCTCAGCCCGTCGTCGGATGGACGCCCCACCCTGGACGCCGCCGGCCTCGCGACGCTCGCCGCGGCGGGTGGGCCCGGCGTCCAGGCGCTGCGGGACGCCGGCCTCCTCGCCCCGGCGGCCGGCCGTCGCCACGGGGCATCGGCTCGGGTGAGCCGGCGGCAGGCCGAGGACGCCCTCCGGCGCCTCGCCGCCGCGGTCGTCGCGCCCGCCCAGGTGATGTGCAAGCCCGGCACGACGGCGCTCCGGCGCTACATCACGATCACGACCCCCACGGCGGGGGCGACGATCCGGTACGAGTTCACGTTCGACGGGTCGGAGCCCGCCGACCCCACCGCAGCCTCCCCGACGTTCGACCTGCGGCGAAACGGCGTGCTGCAGTTCGTGAACCCGCTGGGCTCGGCCGTCGACTCCCGCTTCTACCGGCTGAAGACGGTCGCGCTGAAAGACGGCCTGCAGACCAGCGCCCCGCGCGAGTTCTCCTGGACCATCCTGCGGCCGCGGACGGGGGCCTTCCGGGCGACTCAGATTCACGAGCCGACGGCGACGAGCCCGGCCGTCTGGAAGATCAACAACCCGGCCGAGTACTACCAGGCGAACGTCTACTACCTGGAGGGCAGCGAGCGCGGCGTCCTCGTCGACGCCGGCGAGTACAGCTACGAGCGAGCGAACCTGAAGACGTTCGTCGACTCGCTGGCCAGCAAGCCGTACGACGTCGTGGTCGGCCACGCCCACCCCGACCACGCGGAGCAGATCTACAACTTCACCTCCGCCGGGGTGACGCTGTACGCGGCCGCGATCGAGAAGGCGGCCCTGATCGCGTCGACGCGCCCCGACTGGCAGGCGGCCGGCCGCGCAGCGGTCGCCGCGTCCGACGGTCACCAACTGGATCTCGGGAACGTGCAGGTGTCCCTCTTCCACGCGCCCGGCCACACCAACGGGCTCATGACCGTGCTGGTGAACCAGACCGGATGGGTCTATTGCTCCGATCACTTCGGCTGCAACCGCCCCTACACGGCCGACACGACGCAGTACAACGGGGTGAAGGCCGACCTCTTCCTCTCGCTGCAGCAGCAGCTCCTCGCCGGCTACCGGGCGCGGTGCGGCGAGGTGACCGCCGTGACCAACGCCCATCAGGACGCCGCCGTCACGATGGCGTGCGTCGACAACTTCGTGGGCTGCTTCCAGCGGCTCATCGACGACGGCGACGTCACCGAGCCCTCGATCCGGGGCGGCATCGTGGGCAACCCCACCGGGCCCGTGAAGAACTCGCGCATGAGCAAGATCGGCGACATGTGGCGCGACCGCGACTGGATGGCGATCGCCAACCCGCTCGGCAGCGGGTGGGACCAGCCGGTCGACTACCTGAGCGCGCCGACGGACGCCTTCCCGAGCGGCGTCGCGATCGACTACAACGCCCCGGGGGTCCACCGCCGGTACTCGGTGCTGTCGAACGTGGAGTTCGTCGGCGGGACGCTCGTCGGCGTCGACGTGTACTGGGCGGCCCCGGCCAACGGCGTCCCGAACAAGATCCCGAACAAGTTCGACCCGTGGACCTACGCCTACGCGGTGACGGTGCCGCGGGGCGTCCGACGCCTCACGATCAAGCCCACGGCGATGTCGAACCGCATCTCGGCGATGAGGGTCAACGGGGTGCCGCTGCGGCAGGGCGCCTCCCGAAGCCTCCGCGTCCGCCCGGGACAACGGATCACGGTCGACGTCGTCGCCGCCGACCGCCGGACGCGCAGTACCTACGCGTTCACCGTGCAGAACTGAGGGGCCGGCCCCTCAGCCCCGCCGCCCGGACGCCTCGCGCTCGGGCCGGGGCGCCGGCTTGGTGCGCTCGTTGAGCTCGATCCACTCGGAGTCGCAGCCGGGGCAGCGGTAGACCGGGGCCCCCTCGACGGAGCGGTCCGTGGTGATCTCGCCGCAGGCGTCCTGGCAGGGGTTGGTGATGAGCTGTCGCATCATGGTGTGTTTTTCCTTGTGGCCCCGGAGACAGCCCCGGGGCTTGCGGGTCAGCGCCCCACGTGGTGCGTTCGCAGGGTCTCGTTGCGTTTGCTCGGCGCGCCCCACCCGGACGTGTCGGGCCCCTTGGGGAGGATGCCGTGCGGGTTCTGCGCGCGGTTCCACAGGACGTACCCGCGCTTGATCGCGTCGAAGTCGGTCGTCGTGCCGAACTGCGGCTGCTGGTAGAGGTCGCGCGCGTACTCCCACAGGTTCGGGAAGTCGGCGAGGCGGCTGCGGTTGATGCCGAACACCGAGTTGTACGCGATGTCGAACCGCACCAGCAGCGCGAACAGGAAGATGTCGGGATCGGTGATGTCGTCGCCCATGAGGTAGCGGGTCTGGCCCAGATGCTCCTCCAGGTCGTCGAGCCGGGCGAAGAGCTTGTCGAACGCGGCGTCGTAGACGGCCTGCGTCTCGGCCTCGCGGATCTGGAAGACGCCGTCGTTGATCTCGGTGAGCAGCACCTTGTTGAGCTTGTCGATGTCTTTGCGCAGCGGCTCGGGGTACAGGTTCGGCGCGGTCGCGGAGTGGTACGGCGTCCAGCCCGCCTCGAACTCGTTCGCGAGGAACTGCTCGTCGTTGTTCACGATCTTGCCCGACTCGGTGTCGACGAGGGCCGGCACGGTCACGCGGCCGTCGTAGCCCGGCGAGGTCGCGAAGTACGCCTCCGACAGGTACCGGATGCCGAGCACCGGGTCGACGCCCTCGGGATCCAGCGAGAACTGCCAGCCGCGCTCGGCGCGGACCGCGTCCACCCGGCCGAGGCTGATGACCTCGTCGAGGCCGAGCAGGTTGCGCGCGATGAGCGCGTGGTGCGACATGGGGCACATGTCGGACACGACGAGCCGGTACCGATCGGGCAGGGGGGTCAACTCGCCGGTGCTGAACTTCTCGGTGAACGCGTTGCGCTCCTTCGGGGCGGGCGTGGGGGCGGTGCTCACTTCGGTCATCTCGGTCCTTCCATCTCGATCGAGCCTAGCGGACGCCACCCACACGACCACCCCTGACGGTGTTCACGGACGGGTGACCTCGTGGGCGACGGCGTCCGCGATCGACCCGTCCAGGTTGCGGGGCGTCCACCCCTGCTGGCGGGTCCATTCGCTGCCGCAGCCGGCGCACGCGAAGACGAGGTCGTCGCCGATCACCTCGCCGGTGGGCGTCCAGTCGCACTTGCTCTGACAAGGGTTCTGTCGCAGGGGGCGCATACGTTCACTCTTGCACGGACGCGGCCCAGCGCCGGGCCGGACGCGGCGTCCGGCTACCCCTCGGGCGGCGGCGGGGGAACCGGCGCGCCCGCCGGCGGCGGGATCTTGGCGTACCGCTTCGCGGAGCCGGACGCCTCGTCTCCCGGCCCGGGCTCGGGACCCGACGCGGCGGGACTCTCGCGTCCGGGCGCCGGGTCCCACCCGGTCGCGACGACCTTCCGCTGCATCTGGATCGCCGCGAACAGCAGCGCCGCGCCGATCACCGCGACGAGCACGAGGCCCACCCCGCCGCCGAGGCCCGCGGACGTCCCGACGAGGATGCCGAACCAGCTGAAGTCCGTGTCCCCGAACGTCGTGTTCTCGTCGCCGAACGCGCCCAGCACCTTCAGCAGCAGGGCCGGCAGGAACGTGATCAGCAGGCCGTTGACGAGCCCGCCCAGCGCGGCGCCGCGGCGTCCGCCGGTCGCGTTGCCGTAGACGCCCGCCGCGCCGCCCGTGAAGAAGTGGGGCACCAGGCCCGGCAGGATGAGGGCCAGGCCGAAGGCCGGCCCGAGAGCCACGGTCAGGACGCCGAGGCCGATGAGCCCGCCGGCGAAGCTGCACAGGAAGCCGATCAGGACCGCGTTCTGGGCGTAGGGGAAGACGATCGGGGCGTCCAGCGCGGGGATCGCGCCGGGCACGACCTTGGCCGCGATGCCCTGGAAGGCGGGGACGAGCTCGCCCAGGATCGTCCGGACGCCGAACAGGATCACGGCCACGGCCACGCCGAACTGGAGGCCCTGGGTCACCGACGACATCAGGTAGTTGCCGACGCTTGACGACGGGTTGCCCCCGGACGCCGCGAAGGCCGCGAACGCCGTCTCCTCGCCCGCGCGGGCCAGGTAGATCAGGGCGACGACCAGGTACATCAGCACCATCGACAGGGCGGTCGCGACCATCGAGTCGCGCAGGAACCGGAGCGACTCCGGCACCTTCATCTCCTCCGTCGAGCGGCTCTTGCCGCCGACGAGGCGTCCGGTCGCGCCCGCCGCGACGTAGCCGAGCGTGCCGAAATGGCCGATCGCGATGGAGTCGTCGCCGGTGATGCGCCGCGTCCAGGGGTGCGCGAACGCGGGCAGGCTCACCATGAGGATGCCGAGCAGGACGCCGCCGAAGCCGACCACGACCGGGGGCGCGTACCCGGCGGTCGACAGCACGATCGTGAGCAGCGTCGCCATGAACAGGATGTGGTGGCCGGTGAGAAACACGTAGCTGAGCGGCGTGAACCGGGCGAGCACGAGCGAGATCGCGAACCCGAGGATCATCAGCCACGCCACCTGCGCCCCGTACTGGGCCTGGGCGATGCCCACGATGGCCTCGTTCGTCGGGATGACCCCCTGCGCGCCCGCCGCCCCCTGGATCATCACGCCGAGCGGCCCCAGGGACGCCGTGACGAGCGTCGCGCCCGCCCCGATGAGCAGGAACCCGAGCGTCGCCTTGAGCGCCCCGCCGACGACCTGACCGACGGTCTTGCGCATGGCGGCGAGCCCGACCGCAGTGATGATGCCGATGAGGAACGCGGGGACGCTCAGCACCTCGTTGACGAGGAACTCCGCGATGCCGACCAGCCAGTTCATCCTGATCTCCTTCGATGTCTCAGATGTCGTACAGCTCGCGCAGGGCGGCGTCGATCTCGGTCGTGGACGTGAAGTTCTCGATCACCCGCACCGGGACGCCCACGTCACCCAGCGCCCGCGCGATCTCCCCCGAGGTGAGGATGAAGTCGGCCTCCTTCGCCTTGCCGCGGGCCGAGATCGTGTCGGTCGCCTCCACGGTGATGAACGGCGCCCACCGCCAGCGGTCGAGCACCTGCTCGAGCGTGTTCTTCAGGAACAGGCTCGTGCCCAGCCCGTTGCCGCACACGGTGAGGACCTTGTTCTTCGCCCTCCCCGAGGACGCCGCCGGCTCGGCCGCGCGGGGGTTTTCCTCCGGGTCGCTTGCGGACGCCGTCGGGCTCCCGGACGCCGCGGCGCCGCCCGTGAGGACGGCCAGCACCTCGCCGGGGGAGGCGGCGGCGTCCAGCTCAGCCTTGCGCGCCGGGTTCGCGAGCACCTTCGCGAGCTCGGCCATCGCCTGACGGTGGGTCGTCGAGTCGAGCGCGGCGAGCGCGACGACGAGCGTGACGGGGTCGTTCGCCTTGTGCCCGAACTCCACCGGCTGGGCCAGGCGCACGTACGACAGCCCGGTGCGGTGGACGGCGTCGCTCGGCCGGGCGTGCGCGAACGCGAACCCCGGCGTCAGCACGATATAGGGCCCGTGCTCGACGACGCTGTCGATCATCGCCTGGGTGTAGCGGCCGTCCGCGACCCCGGTGGCTTCGAGCAGCGCGCCGGCGGCCCCGATCGCCTCCTGCCAGGTGGACGCCTCGACGTCGAGCCGGATCGCGTCCTCGGTGAGCAGGTCGTGAAGGTTGGTCATGTCCGCGCCTCTCTGCGGGAGGGAAACGTCCTTCGTGGGAGTGCTGTCAACCTAGCAGCGCGACGCCCCCGCGGCGACGCGACCGACCGGGCCGGGCGGGGGGCGTCGAGCACCCCGGCGCCCGGCCGTCCTCAGCCGGCCCGGCCCGGCAGGACCGCCTCGGTCACGAGGCCCGCCGGATCGTCCGCGCCCGCGATGACGGCGTCCACCGCTGCGAGCAGCGGCAGCCGGTCGGTGAGCCCGGCCTGCTCGGCCAGGCGCACGGCCAGGCCGGCCGCCGGGACGCCCTCGACGGTCTGCTCGGCGGCCACCATGGCGTCCAGGGCGTCGCGTGCGGGCTCGCCGCGCCCGAT
>CALMAD010000217.1 GCA_937859105.1 uncultured Propionibacteriaceae bacterium | reverse complement strand
GACGTCGACGCGGTCGGCGCGCTCGGGGCCCTTCCGGACGCCGACCTGGTCGTCGACGGCGTCCTCGGCATCGGCGGGCGCGCCGGGCTGCGGCCCGAGGTCGCGCTCTTCGCGGACGCCTGCGCCGACGCCGGCGTCCCCGTCGTCGCGGTGGACCTGCCGTCGGGCCTCGAGGCGGACGCCTGCCGCGCGGAGGTCTCCTTCCGCGCCTCGCTCACCGTCACGTTCGGCGGCCTCAAGGCCTGCCACGTGCTCGAACCGGCGCGGACGCGCTGCGGGCGCGTCGAGGTCGTCGACATCGGCCTGCACCCGGGCGAGCCGATGCTGCGGCAGTGGGAGCCCGCCGACCTCGCGGCGGCCTGGCCCGCACCGGGGCCGACGTCGGACAAGTACTCCCGCGGCGTCGTCGGCATCGACACCGGCTCGAAGCGCTACCCGGGCGCGGCGGTGCTCTCCACGGGCGGGGCCGTTCACGCTGGGGCGGGCATGGTCCGGTACCTGGGGTCGGCGACCGAGGCCGTCGTCGCGGCGTTCCCGAACGTGGTGACGGCGTCCGGACGCGTGCAGGCGCACCTCATCGGCTCCGGCTGGGGCGATCGTGCGGACGGCCCCGAGGTCGTCTCCGCGAAGCTCGACGACGGCGTCGGGGTGGTCGTGGACGCCGACGCGATCGCCCTCGTCAAGGGCCGTCGGCTGGGCCGCGGCGTCCTGCTGACCCCGCACGCCGGCGAGCTCGCGCGGCTGCTGGGCGTCGACCGGTCGGCCGTCGAGGCCGAGCCCGCGGGGCACGCGCGCTGGGCGGCGTCCGAGACGGGAGCGACGGTGCTGCTCAAGGGGGCGACCCAGTACGTGGCGACGCCCGACGGCGACGTGACGCTCGCCGTGCCCGGCCCCGCGTGGACTGCCCAGGCCGGGTCGGGCGACACGCTCGCGGGCATCGCGGGCGCGCTGCTGGCGGCCGGGCTGTCAGCTCGCGATGCTGCGCTGGCGGGGGCGTCGATCCAGGCCGAGGTCGCGCACGCGTTCCCGGGGCCCCTCCCACCCCAGGAGCTCGCCCAGCGGATCGGCCAGGTGGTGGGCCAACTGCTCGCGGTTGCTCGCGATCGCTGAGCGGTAGTACTGCACGAGGCGGGCGCAGACGGCGTCCCAGGTGCGCGGCGCGACCCAGGCGCGTGCCGCCGCCGAGAAGGCCGCCCGCTTGCGGTCGTCGCCGAGCAGGTCGGCGACGTGCCCGCGCATCGCGGCGAGGTCGCCGGGCGCGTAGAGCCAGCCGGTGTGGCTGGGCTGGACGAGGTCGATCGGCCCCCCGGACGCCGGCGCGACCACCGGGACGCCGGAGGCGAGCGCCTCCTGGATCGTCTGCCCGAAGGTCTCGAGCTCGCCCGGGGTGACGAACACGTCGAAGGACGCCACCGTCCGCGCCAGCTCCTCGCCCCGGAGCTGGCCGAGGAAGATCGCGTCGGGGAGCTGGGTCTCGAGTTCGGCCCGGCAGGGGCCGTCCCCGACGATGACCGTCTGCGTGCCGGGCAGGTCGGCCAGCACGCGCAGGTCGGCGACCTGCTTCTCGTGCGCGAGGCGTCCGAGGTAGCCGATGATCTTGCGCCCAGGCGCCAGCCGGGCGCGCAGTGCGTCGTCGCGCCGGGCCGGGGAGAAGAGGCGTCCGTCGACGCCGCGTCCCCAGTGATGAAGCCGTCCGACGCCGTGCTGGCGGAGCTGATTCATGCTGGAGGTCGACGGCACGAGCGTCAGCGTCGCCGCCTCGTGGATCAGCTTGACGCGCTGCCACAGCAGCGGTTCGAGCGCGGGCAGCCGGTAGCGGGCGGCGTAGGAGGGGACGTCGGTCTGGTAGATCGCGACCGTCGGCAGCCCGAGGTCGCGCGCGGCGAGCAGCCCGCGGCAGCCGACGTTGATGGGGGAGGCGAGGTGGACGACGTCGGGGGAGAAGCCCGCGAGCGTCCGGGCGAGGAGCACGCGCGGCGTCGCCGCGATGCGCACCTGCGCGTACCCCGGCATCGGGACCGCCGCCATCGGCACCACGGGCGCGCCGCGGTAGTCCGCCGGCATGCCCTCGGCTTGGGGGGCCAGGATCAGCAGGTCGTGGCCCTGCTCGACCAGGTGGTCGGCGCAGCGGACCACCGAGTTGGAGACCCCGTTGACGTCGGGAAGGAACGATTCTGTCAGGATGACGACTCGCACGTGATCAGTGGAAACCACCGACGTGAGCGGCGGCCGACCTTCGTGTGACGTCCCGGCCAACGGGCAGCGAACGTGCCGATTGTCGCTGGACCACCCCGCACGTAGACTCTGGCCGGTTTCTACTGTCTCGAGGGTCCTCATGTCTGATGCCGTCGCCACGCGGAGCGAGCGCGCCGCCGACGATTCCGCGCTGCCGTCGGGCAGCTTCGCCGCGGCGCCGCTGCCCGACGGCCGGCTGGTCGTCGTCCGGCGGGCGCTGCCGGCCGACGCCCCCGACGTGCTGCGCGTCATCCACGCGGCGTTCGCGGGGCGTCCCGTGCGGTCGAACCTGCCGGCGGCCCTGTCGGAGACCGACGCGACCATCCGTGCGGCGATCGAGGCGTGCGCCGGCTTCATGCTCGAGGTCGACGGGGAGGCGGCGGCCGCCACGATCCTGAGCCATGACGGGGACGCCTATCAGCTCGGCCGGGTGGCGGTGCGTCCGAAGTTCCAGCGGCTCGGGCTAGCGACGATGCTCGTGTCGGCGCTGCTGGAGGCGCTCGCGCTCAACGGCGTCGCGCGGGTGACGCTGCTGGTGCGCAAGGAGTACCCCGAGATCGGGCGCTGGTGGGCGGGCCGCGGGTTCCAGTTCGTCTCCCACGAGGGCGAGCACGCGCGCATGGAGGCGTGGCTGCCCGTGGTCGTGGGGGTTCCGGACGCCGACGCGATGCGCGACCTCGGCCGCCGCGTCGCCGCGCTCATGCGCCCGGGGGACGTCATCATCGCGAGCGGCGACCTGGGCGCCGGCAAGACGACGTTCGCGCAGGGGCTCGGCGCCGGGCTCGGCGTGGACGGCCCGGTGATCTCGCCGACGTTCGTGCTGTCGCGCGTGCACCGCGCGCGCTCGGGCGGCCCCGGCCTGGTGCACGTGGACGCCTACCGCCTTGGTGACGCCGCCGAGCTCGACGACCTCGACCTGGACGCGTCGCTCGACGACTCCGTGACGTTCGTGGAGTGGGGCTCCGGGATCGCCGAGGGGCTGAGCGACGTCCGGCTGGCCGTCGACATCCGCCGGGGGATCGACCCGGCCGACGACACGCGCTGGGTGTTCCTGAACGGCATCGGCGGGCGCTGGTCGCGCGCCGAGCTGGAGGCTGCGGCCCGACCCGAGGAGAACAACGCATGATCACGCTGGGGATCGACACGTCGTCCGACGTCGTCGCGGGGGTGGCCCGCGACGGGCTGGTGCTCGCGGCGGGGGTCGTCGCCGACCGACGCGCGCACGCCGAGCAGCTCATGCCGCTCGTGCGGGCGCAGTTGGCCGAGGCCGGCCTGACGCTCGCCGACGTCGGCTCGATCGCCGTCGGCGTCGGCCCGGGCCCGTTCACGGGCCTGCGGGTCGGCGTCGTCACCGCGACGACGCTGGGCGCGGTGCTCGACCGGCCCGTGCGCGGCGTGTGCAGTCTGGACGCCGTGGCCGCCGCGTGGACGGACGCGCCCGAGGAGTTCGTCGTCGTCAGCGACGCCCGCCGCCACGAGGTGTACTGGGCGCGCTACGCCGACGGCCGCCGGGTGACGGGGCCGTTCGTGACGCCGGCGTCCCAGGTGCCCGACCTGCCGCTGGCCGGTCCGGGGGCCACCCTCGTGCGCAGCGCGGTGGCCGGCCCGGCGGCGATCGACGCCGGCGTCCTGGCCGCGGCGGCGTCCGGGCTGCCCGACGAGGGGCTGGAGCCGCTGTACCTGCGGCGTCCCGACGCGGAGGTCTCGACGAAGCGCAAGTCCACGATCGTCCAGCCGCGGCTGGCGTTCGGCGGCCGCCGGTGACGCTCGGCGTCGCCGAGGCGTCCGATCTGACGGCGATCGCCGCGCTCGAGCGCGGCGCGTTCGCCCACGCCGCGTGGAGCGAGCGCGCGTGGGCCGAGGAGCTGAGCGCCGGCAACCGGAGGGTCTGGGTGTACCGGGACGCCGCCGGCGCGCTGTGCGGCGTCGCGACGTTCGCGCTGGCCGGCGACGTCGTGGACCTGCTGCGCGTCATCGTCGCGCCGGACGCCCGCGGCCGCGGCCTGGGCCGTTCGCTCGTGCGCGCGGGGCTGGTGTGGGCGTCCGAGGTGGGCGCGGAGCGCGTGATGCTGGAGGTGGACGCGGCGAACGCCCCGGCGCTCGCGCTCTATCGTGGCCTCGGCTTCGAGGCGATCGCGACGCGGACCGGCTATTACGGGCCGGGCGCGGACGCGGTGATCATGAGCCGCGACGTGGCCCCGGCCGACGGGCCGGGGGCGGCGTCCGGCGAATCCGAGACGGAGAAGAAGGTGGAGGCGTGAGCGAACCGCTGATCCTGGGGATCGAGTCGTCGTGCGACGAGACGGGGGTGGCGATCGTCCGCGGGCGGGAGTTGCTGGCCAATGAGGTGGCCTCCTCGGTGGAGCAGCACGTGCGGTTCGGCGGGGTCGTGCCCGAGGTCGCCTCGCGCGCGCACCTGCAGGCGATGGTGCCGGCGCTGAAGCGAGCGCTCGCGGCCGCGGACGTCGACCCGGCCGAGCTGGACGGCGTCGCCGTGACCGCGGGGCCGGGCCTGATGGGCGCGCTGGTGGTGGGGCTGTCGGCGGCGAAGGCGCTCGCGACCGCCGTGGCCAAGCCGTTCTACGGGGTGAACCACCTGGTCGGGCACGTCGCGGTCGACCTGCTCGATCACGGCGAGCTGCCGACGCCGGCGGGGGCGCTGCTCGTGTCGGGCGGGCATACCTCGCTGCTGCGGGTCGACGACATCGCGACCTCGGTGACCGAGGTCGGTGCGACGATCGACGACGCGGCGGGGGAGGCGTACGACAAGGTCGCGCGGCTGCTGGGGCTGAGCTACCCGGGCGGCCCGGTCATCGACAAGCTGGCCGCCGAGGGCGACCCGACGGCGATCGCGTTCCCGCGCGGGCTGACGGCGCAGCGGGATCTGGCGCGGCACCGGTTCGACTTCTCGTTCTCGGGGCTCAAGACGGCCGTCTCGCGGTGGGTGGAGCTGCGGCGCGCCGATGGGCTGGACGTTCCGGTGGCCGACGTCGCGGCGTCCTTCCAGGAGGCGGTCTGCGACGTGCTGACGGCGAAGGCCGTCGATCTGTGCGAGGCGTCCGGGCTGGAGCATTTTCTGCTCGGCGGGGGCGTCGCCGCGAACTCGCGGCTGCGCACGCTGCTGGAGGAGCGGCTGACGGCGGTCGGGGTGGAGCTGCGCCGGCCGCGTCCGGGGCTGTGCACCGACAACGGTGCGATGATCGCGGCGCTGGGCGTCGAGGTCGCGCGGCGCGGGCTGCCGCCGTCGGCGCTCGACATCGGGGCCGACTCGGGGCTGCCGGTCACGACGGTCCTGGTCTGAGCATGGCGGGGGCGGTGGCGTCCGGGCGGCGATGGCGGGCGAACCTGCTGCTCGGGCTGTGCGCGGCGATCTGGGGTTTCGCGTTCGTCGCGCAGTCCGAGGGGGCGCACATCGGGGCGTTCACGTTCAACGCGTCCCGGTTCGCGATCGGGGCCGTCTCGCTGCTGCCGCTGGTCGGGTGGGTCGACCGCCGCACCGGGGTGGACGCCGCCGCGCGCCGGGCGCGCTGGCGCGGCGTCCTCGGGCCGGGGCTGTGGTGCGGGGCGTTCCTGTTCGGCGGGGCGACGATGCAGCAGATCGGCATCGAATCGACGACCGCGGGCAACGCGGCGTTCGTGACCGGGCTGTACGTGGTGATGGTGCCCCTCGTCGGGGTGCTCCTCGGCCGCCGGACCGCCCTGACGACCTGGGTGGGCGCCGGGCTCGCGCTCGTCGGGCTGTACCTGCTGACCGTGACCGCGGCGTTCACCGTGAACCCGGGCGACGTGTTGTGCCTGGTCGGGACCGTGTTCTGGACCGGGCACATCCTGTCGGTCGGGCACTTCTCGCGCCGGCTGGACGCGCTGCGGCTCTCCGTCGCCCAGTTCGGCGCCTGCGCGCTGTACGCGGCGGTCGCCGCGCTCTTCCTGGACGCCGCCCCGTTCGCCGGCGTCCCGGACGCGCTCGGCCCCGTGCTGTTCGCTGGGCTCGTGTCGACCGGCGTGGGGTACACGCTGCAGGTCGTCGCACAGCAGGACGCCCTGGAGTCGCACGCCGCGATCATCATGAGCCTCGAATCGATGTTCGGGGCGATCGGCGGGGCGCTGTTCCTCGGGGAGGTCATGACGCCGCGCGGGTACGTGGGGGCGGCGCTCATGATGACCGGGATCATCCTG
>CALMAD010000216.1 GCA_937859105.1 uncultured Propionibacteriaceae bacterium | reverse complement strand
CCGTCGAACTGGCCACCAGCCTCGGGCTGAGCGGCGGCGTCCTGGACGAGCCTGCGGACGCCTTAACGCGCATCGGGGACGCCTGAGGCGTCCCCGATCGGAATCGCGCGGCGGGTAGGCCGGCGCGCGACCGGCGTCAGATGCTGAAGCCGATGGCGCGCAGTTGCTCGCGGCCATCCTCGGTGATCTTGTCCAGCGTCCACGGCGGCAGCCACACCCAGTTGATCGTCACCGAGTTGACCAGCCCCTCCATCGCCAACTGGGTGTCGTACTCCAGCCGGTCGGTCAGCGGGCAGGTCGGCGACGTGAGGGTCATGTCGACCGTCGCGTTGTTGTCGTCGTCGAGCGAGATGCCGTAGACGAGGCCCAGGTCGACGACGTTCACCATCAACTCGGGGTCGACGACGTCGCGCATCGCCTCCTCCAGGTCCTCGATCGACGGCCGGAAGCTGTCCGCGGAGGCGTCCGGAAGTTCGTCGCGGACGAGGTCCGACGGACGGGGATCGCCCGTCGCCGCAGCCTGTTCGGTCGTGGTTCGCTCGGTCGTGTGCTGCTCGGTCATGAGGCCTCCTCCTTGCTGACAGCCTGGGCGACGGCGTCCTTCCACGCCGACCAGCCCAACATCGCGCACTTCACGCGGGCGGGGAACTTGGCGACGCCGACGAAGGCGATACCGTCCTCGAGGACGTCCTCGTCAGGCTCCATCTCCCCTTGCGAGTGCATCATTTCTTGGAAATCGTCGAAGAGCTCGAGCCCGTCGGCGACGCTCTTGCCGATGACCAGGTCGGTCATCACGGACGTGGACGCCTGCGAGATCGAGCACCCCACGGCGTCGTAGCTCACGTCGGTGACCACGTCGCCGTCCAGATGGACGCGCAGCATGATCTCGTCGCCGCACGACGGGTTCACGTGGGTCACCTCGGCCTCGAACGGGTCGCGGAGCCCCGCGTGATGCTTCTCCCGGTAGTGGTCGAGGATGATCTCCTGGTACATCTGTTCGACGCTCATCGCTTCCCTCCGAAGAAGTCGCGCGTGTAGATCAGGGCGGCGACGAGGGCGTCCACCTCGTCGGGCGTCGTGTACAGGTACGCGGACGCCCGCGTCGAGCTCTGGATCCCGAACCGCCGGTGCAGCGGCCTCGCGCAGTGGTGTCCGCCGCGCACGGCGACGCCCCGGCTGTCGAGGAACTGCATGATGTCGTGCGGGTGCACCTCGAGCCCGCCGGCCGCGGTCAGCGTGAACGACACCGCGCCGCCCCTGTCGACCGGCTCCGCCGGCCCGAGGATCCGGACGCCGTCGATCTCGCGCAGGCGCTCCAGCATCAGGGCCGTGATCGCGTGCTCGTGGGCGGCGACGTTCTCCATCCCGACCTCGGTCAGGTAGTCCACCGCGGCGCCGAGCCCGACCGCCTGAGCGATCGGCGGTGTCCCGGCCTCGAACCGGGCCGGAGGACGCGCGAACGTCGACTTCTCCATCGTGACGACCTCGATCATCTCGCCGCCGCCGAGGAACGGCGGCAACTGCTCGAGCAGGTCGTAGCGGCCCCACAGGACGCCGATGCCGGTCGGCCCCACCATCTTGTGGCCGGTGAACGCGAGCAGGTCGACGCCGAGGGACGCCACGTCGGTCGGCAGCTGTGGGACGCCCTGCGAGCCGTCCGCGATCACGATCGCCCCGACGGCGTGCGCACGGCGCGCGATCTCGGGCAGCGGGTTCACCGTGCCCAGCACGTTGCTCACCCACGCGGTCGAGACGACGCGCGTCCGCTCGTTGAGGAGGCCCTCGGCGTCGGCGCGCTCGAGGTCGAGCCGCCCCTCGTCCGTGACGCCGAACCAGCGCAGCGTCGCCCCGGTGCGCTCGCACAGCAACTGCCAGGGGACGATGTTGGAGTGGTGCTCCATCTCGGAGATCACCACCTCGTCGCCCGGGCCCAGGCGGAGGTGCTCGCCGAGCGTGTGCGCGCACAGGTTGAGCGCCTCGGAGGCGTTCTTGGCGAACACGATCTCTTCGGGACGCGCCCCCACGAACGCCGCGACCTTCGCCCGCGCCCCCTCGAAGGCGGCCGTGGCCTCCCCGCCCAGCAGGTGCATGGCGCGGGCCACGTTCGCGTTGTGGTGCAGGTAGTGGTCGGCGACGGCGTCCACGACGACCCGGGGCTTCTGCGAGGTGTTGCCCGAGTCGAGGTAGGACAGCGGATAGTCCCCGACCGTCCGCTCGAAGATCGGGAAATCGGGGCGCACCCGGTCGGCCAGCCGGAACGCGTCCCGGCTGACCGGAGCCTTCACCTGGGTATCAGGCATCGGCCTTCGCCGCGCTCACGAAGCGGTCGTAGCCCTCGACCTCGAGCTGCTCGCCCAGCTCGGGGCCGCCGTCGGCCACGATGCGGCCGTCGACGAACACGTGCACCTGGTCGGGCTTGATGTAGCGCAGGATGCGCGTGTAGTGGGTGATCAGCACGACGCCGCGGTCGCGCTGGTCCATGTAGCGGTTCACACCGTCGGCCACGATGCGCAGCGCGTCGATGTCGAGGCCGGAGTCGGTCTCGTCCAACACGGCGTACTTCGGGTTCAGCAGCTCGAGCTGCGCGATCTCGTTGCGCTTCTTCTCGCCGCCGGAGAACCCCTCGTTCAGCGAGCGCTGCGCGAAGGACGAATCGAGCTGCAGGTTCGACAGCGCCGCATTCACGTCCTTCACCCAGGTGCGCACCTTGGGGGCCTCGCCGGTCAGCGCGGTCTTCGCCGAGCGCAGGAAGTTCGCGACGGAGACGCCCGGCACCTCGACCGGGTACTGCATCGCGAGGAACAGGCCCGCGCGAGCGCGCTCGTCGACCGTGAGGTCCTGCAGTTCGACGCCGTCGAGCGTGACGGTGCCGGACGTGATGGTGTACTTCGGGTGACCCGCGAGGCTGTAGGCCAACGTCGACTTGCCCGACCCGTTCGGACCCATGATCGCGTGCACCTCGCCCTGGTCGATGGTGAGGTTCACGCCCTTGAGGATCTGCTTCGGACCGGATTCGGTCTCGACGTCGACGTGCAGGTCGTTGATGACGAGGGACATTGCTTACGGCTCCTGAGTTTCGATCGGGTTGTCGAGGTCGACGAGCACGTCGTCACCCTCGATCTTGACGGGGTAGACGGGGACCGGCCGCGTGGCCGGCAGGTCGAGCGGGTAGCCCGACGCGAGGTCGAAGCGCGACCCGTGGGCGAAGCACTCGAGCGTGTCGCTCTCCACCTCGCCGAGGCTCAGCATCACGCGCGCGTGGCTGCACTCGTCGTAGATCGCGAACAGCCCGTCCTCGGTCTGGACGATCGCGACGAGCGTGCCGTTCACGTCCACCGAGAACGGCTTGTCCAACTCCAGTTCGGACGCCGCGCACGCCTTCGCGTAGCTCATGCGTCGCCCTTGCCGACGGTCGCGGCGAGCTCCGCCTCGATGTCTTGGGTCAGCTTCTCCTCCAGCTCGGGGACGCCGACGCGACGGATGATGTCGGTGAAGAACCCGTGCACCACCAGGCGCTTCGCCTCGACGGGGTCGATGCCTCGCGACGTGAGGTAGAAGAGCTGCTCGTCGTCGAAGCGGCCGGTCGTCGAGCTGTGGCCCGCGCCGACGATCTCGCCGGTCTGGATCTCGAGGTTCGGCACCGAGTCGGCCTGGCAGCCGTCAGTCAGCACGAGGTTCTTGTTGGCCTCGTACGTCTCGATGCCCTCGGCCGCCTTGCGGATCAGCACGTCGCCGACCCACACCGAGTGGGCGTTCTCGCCCTGCAGGGCGCCGCGGTAGTCGACGTTGCTCTTCGTCTTCGGGGTGTTGTGGTCGACGAACAGCCGATGCTCGATGTGCTGCCCGGCGTCCACGAAGTAGAGGCCGAACTGCTCCAGCGACCCGCCGGGGCCGGCGAAGCGCGCCGTCTCCGCCAGCCGGACGACGTCGCCGCCCAGGCTCACCGTCACGGTCCGCACCTCGGCGTCCCGGCCGACGAGGAAGGAGGTCTGCCCGCCGTGCACCGCGTCATCCGCCCAGTCCTGGACGCTCACGAAGTTGATCGCCGCGCCGTCGCCGACCCGGATGTCCATCTTGCCGGCGTAGGCGGCGGACCCCTCGTGCCGGATGACGATCGTCGCGCGGGCGTTCGCCCCCACCTGCACCAGCGTATGGCCGAACACCGTGCCCCCCTGGCCCGTGAGGGTCAGGGACACCGGCTCGGTGATCTCCGCGTTCGCCGGGATGTCGACCAGGACGGCTCCGCCGGTCGCGTTCGCCGCGGCCAGCGACGAGACCCGGTCCACCGGCGCCTCGACGGCCAGGCCGCGCGCGGCGTCCTCGTCGATCGTGGACACCGAGACTCCCTCGGGGATCGACTGCTCCCACGCCAGGCGGTCTCCCGTGGGCTCGCCGCCCAGCAGGGCCTTCATGCGGTGCAGCGGGGTAAAGCGCCAGATCTCCTCCAGCCCGGTCGGCGTCGGGTGATCGTCCACCGACCAGGAGGGCGTGGGGTGCAGGTGCGACTCGACCGCTTCGGCGGCCTCGGCGACGTTCGTGCTCATCTTCTCTTCTCTGTCCAGGATCTCCGTGCTCAACTCAGCCGACCGCGCCTTCCATCTGCAGCTCGATGAGGCGGTTCAGCTCCAGCGCGTACTCCATCGGCAGCTCGCGGGCGATGGGCTCGACGAAGCCGCGCACGATCATCGCCATGGCCTCGTCCTCCCCCATGCCGCGGCTCATCAGGTAGAAGAGCTGGTCGTCGCTCACCTTCGACACGGTGGCCTCGTGGGCCATGCTCACGTCGTCCTCCCGGACGTCCACGTACGGGTACGTGTCGGACCGGCTGACGTTGTCCACCAGCAGCGCGTCGCACTTCACGCTGGACGCCGAATGCGACGCCCCCTCGTTCACGTGGACGAGGCCGCGGTAGGACGCCCGCCCGCCGCTCCGCGCGACGGACTTCGAGATGATCGAGCTCGACGTGTGCGGCGCGGCGTGCACCATCTTCGAGCCGGTGTCCTGATGCTGGCCCTCGCCGGCGAACGCGATCGAGAGCGTCTCGCCCTTCGCGTGCTCGCCGAGCAGCCAGACGGCCGGGTACTTCATGGTGACCTTCGAGCCGATGTTGCCGTCGACCCACTCCATCGTCGCGCCCTCCTCGCAGGTGGCGCGCTTGGTGACCAGGTTGTACACGTTGTTCGACCAGTTCTGGATCGTCGTGTACCGCACCCGGGCGCCCTTGCGGACGATGATCTCGACGACCGCCGAGTGCAGCGAGTCGGACTTGTAGATCGGCGCCGTGCAGCCCTCGATGTAGTGCACGTAGCTGTCCTCGTCGGCGATGATCAGCGTCCGCTCGAACTGGCCCATGTTCTCGGTGTTGATGCGGAAGTAGGCCTGCAGCGGGATCGTCACGTGGACGCCCTTCGGCACGTAGATGAACGAGCCGCCCGACCAGACCGCCGTGTTCAGCGACGCGAACTTGTTGTCGCCGACCGGGATCACCGAGCCGAAGTACTCCTCGAAGATCTCAGGGTGCTCCTTCAGGCCCGTGTCCGTGTCGAGGAAGATGACGCCCTGTCGCTCCAGCTCCTCGTTGATCTTGTGGTAGACCACCTCGGACTCGTACTGGGCCGCGACGCCCGCCACGAGGCGCTGCTTCTCGGCCTCGGGGATGCCGAGGCGGTCGTAGGTGTTCTTGATGTCCTCCGGCAGTTCCTCCCACGAGGCGGCCTGCTGCTCGGTCGAGCGCACGAAGTACTTGATGTTGTCGAAGTCGATGTCCGACAGGTCGGCGCCCCACGTGGGCAGCGGCTTGCGGCCGAAGAGCTTCAGGCCCTTCAGGCGGCGCTCGAGCATCCACTCCGGCTCGCTCTTGAGGGCGGAGATGTCGCGGACGACGGCCTCGTTCAGGCCGCGCTGGGCGCTCGCGCCCGCGACGTCGCTGTCGTGCCACCCGAAGCGGTAGTTGCCGAGTGCCTCGAGGTGCTCGTCCTGGGTCGACCCGGTGCCGGGTGCCTGGGTCTGCGTCATGTTTGATCCTTTCCGACCTTGTGCGGGATGTGCGTGGTGCACACCCCGTCACCATGGGCGATGGTGGCGAGCCGTTGCACGTGCGAGCCGAGCACCCGGGCGAACACCCGCGTCTCGGCGGCGCACAGCTCGGGGAACTCCCGGGCCACGTGGGCGACCGGGCAGTGGAACTGGCACAGCTGGCGTCCGGAAGGCACCGGCCGCAACGAGGCGACGTACCCTTCGGCCGTCAATACCCCGACCAACGCGTCGGCCTGCGTGGGGTATTCCCCCACCTGCTCGAACCGGGTCTCGAGTTCCGCCATCACGGTGTCGGCGAACTCGGCGACCGCGTCGGGCCCGCTGCGCTCCGCCAGGAACGCCAGCGACTTCACGGCCAACTGGTCGTAGGACTTGTGGAACTCTTCGCGGCCGGCGTCCGTCAAGACGAAGACCTTCGCCGGACGCCCGCGCCCCCGCTGCCCATACACCCGCTGCTCGCGGGTGAGGAGGTGGCCGATGCCGACCAGGACGCCGAGGTGACGCCGGACGGCCGCGGGCGTCAGCCCGAGCCGCTCCGCGAGCTCCGCCGCCGTCGACGGCCCGTGCTCCAAGACGGAGCGCACGACCCGCTCGCGCGTGGACGCGTCCTCGGTGAGCGCCTCAACGCTCCGAGGGGCCAACTCGTCCACGTTTTTCACAACGACATTCTTGCGAAAAAGACGGAGCCACGCAACGGCGTCCGCCTGCTGATGGACGACAGCGAATTTGACTACAATTTCACTCCCAATAATACCAC
>CALMAD010000215.1 GCA_937859105.1 uncultured Propionibacteriaceae bacterium | reverse complement strand
TGGTTTGCTCACACCTCGTGAGCAAACCACAGCGAACGGACCGGCCGCTTCCCGCGAGCGGCTCGGGAGCGGCAGAAGCAGCTCAGATGCGGACGAGCATCTTGCCGGTGTTCTCGCCGCGCATCATGGCGAGGAACGCGTCGACGGTGTGCTCGATGCCGTCGACGATGGTCTCGTCATAGGCGATGCGTCCGTCGGCGAACCAGACGGTCAGCTTCTCGCGGAACTCGTCGGCGAGGTCCAGGTGGAAGCCGACCGTGAAGCCGCGCAGCATCAGTCCATTCATGATGATCTTCGCCATGTTGTCGGGACCCGCGGCCTTCTCGGCGCTGTTGTAGCCGGAGATCGCGCCGCACAGGGCCGCGCGTCCGTCGCGGTTGAGCAGGTCGAGCGCCGCCTCAAGGTGGTCGCCGCCGACGTTGTCGAAGTAGACGTCGATCCCGTCGGGCGCGGCCTGGGCGAGCTGCTCGCGGACCGGTCCGTCGTGATAGTTGAACGCCGCGTCGTAGCCGTACTTGCCGGTCAGCAAGGCGACCTTGGCGTCCGAGCCGGCGGAGCCGATCACGCGCTGTGCCCCGAGCAGCCGGGCGATCTGGCCGGCCGCGGTGCCGACCGCGCCGGCGGCGCCCGAGATGAACACGGTGTCGCCCTCCTTGAGCTGGGCGATGCGCGTCAGGCCCACGTAGGCGGTGAGGCCGGTCATCCCGAGGATGTGCAGCCGCAGCGAACTCTGGACGCCCGGCGCCTCCGGCACCGCGCGGAAGGTCTCGGCGGCGTCCTGGACGCCGTCGGTCCAGCCGTGCTGGTGCAGCACGAGCGTGCCGGCCGGCAGCTCGTCGGACGCCGACTCCACCACCCGCCCGATCGCGCCGCCGGTGATCGTCTCACCGAGCTGGAACGGCGGCGTATAGCTCGGGACGTCATTCATGCGTCCGCGCATATACGGGTCGACCGACACGAATTCGTTGCGCACACGCACCTGCCCGGGCGCGAGATCGGGGTGCTCCACCCGGACGCTGCGGAAATCCTCCGGGGTCGGCCAGCCGGTCGGGCGGGCCACGAGCTGGATCTCGGTGCTGGTGAAGTCGGACACGCGGTTCCTTTCGTCGCGATTCGCCGGCGAGCGGTGCTCGCTCGCGGCATCCCGTCCACCCTAGGTTCACCCGGACACCGCGAGCCCCTCGAGCAGGGCGACCGCGTCCAGGTGGACGCCGGTGACGGTCTGCGCGAACTCGAGGCCGGTGAGCAGCGCGGCGAGCTCGGGGGTGGTCAGCGGCTGACCGGAGGGCCGCGCCTCGTCGAGCAGGGCGCGCATGCGCGTCCGGGTCGGCTCGATCGCGGCGGCGATGGCGTCATCGCGGCGCCCGATGAGCAGCAGTTCGAGCCAGGCGATCGACAGGGGCGAGCCGGGCTCGGGGCCGTCCTGGAGGCGGAGCCGCGCCACCTCCTCGGCGACGACCGTCACCAGGGCCCGTCGCGTGCGGAAGAGGTTGCTCGTCGAGCCCTGAGCCAGGCCCGCGGCGGCGTCCACGGCGCGGTGCGTCAGCCCGTGGACGCCCCTCTCCGTGAAGACGCGCACGGCGGCGTCCCGTACTTGTTGTTCTCTGGTCGGCACACTACGATCGTAGTGTAACTACGATCGTAGTGAAGGGTGTCGTGATGTTCGTTGTCGACGAGGGGGCCGGTCCGGTCGTCGTGTTCATCCCGGGGCTGGGGGCCGGCCACAGCATGTACGCGCCCCAAATGGGCGCGCTGACGGAGTACCGCCGCATCGCGGTCGACCTGCGCGGGTCGGGGCGGTCGCCGTCGCTGGCGGGCGTCCCGGTGGGGGACGTGCTGCGCGTCCAGGCGGACGAGGTGGCCGGCCTGCTGCGCGAGCGCGGGATCGGCCGGGCTCACCTCGTCGGGATCTCGTACGGCGGCCCCGTGATCGAGACGCTCATGCTGCGGCACCCGGGGCTGGTCGCGTCGGCGATCATCTGCGACAGCCTGTGCGATACGCGTCCGCGGACCGTGGCCGAGCGCGTCCAGATGGGGGCGGCGCGCCTGCAGCCGCTCGCGCTGCGGGCACTGCCGCGCGGGGTGCAGGCGGCGTCCATGCGGTGGGTGTACGGCCGGCGGTGGCCGCTGGCCGCCGAGATGCTGGCGCGGCTGTTCCGGACGTCGCGCATCGACGAGCTCGTGAAGCAGCGCCGGGCGGTGAACGCTGTGCGGCTGGAGGATGAGTTGTGGGGGTGCCCGATCCCGACGTTGTGCCTGGTCGGGGACTATTCGGCGTTCGCCGAGTCGATGATGCGCCGCCTGGAGTCGGTGCTGCCGAACAGCGAGTTCGCGATCATCGCCGACTCGTTCGACCCGTCGAGCCTGTGCCAGCCCGAGGCGTTCACACGGCACGTGCGGGAGTGGGTGGCGCGGCAGGAGTCCGAGGCAGGACGCCCTTCGTCAGGCTAGGACGCCGTCCCCTCCCCCGCGGTAGAGGCCGGCGATGTGGTCGACATGGTCGAGGAGCCGGGCCCT
>CALMAD010000214.1 GCA_937859105.1 uncultured Propionibacteriaceae bacterium | reverse complement strand
AACAAAAGAAAACAGACGCGGCGGGGAAATATACGCTGCCCGCCGCCGGGCCGGCCGCTCCGGGCGCCCCGCGGACGGCGGCGTCCGACTGGCGAGACCAGGTGCGCGGCGGGCTGGAGTCGCTGGGGTGGTCGTCCCGGGACGCCGAGGCCGCGTGCGAACGCGTCGAGCCGCTGGCGTCCGAGAACCCCGAATGGGGCGTCGGTGAGCTGATGAAGGCCGCGCTGAGGAGCCTGGCGAAGTGACCCGGCCCGACGACGCGCGCGACCCGCTGGACCCGCTCGACCCCCACGCCAGCGCCGACGACACGCTGGCCGAGTCGGCGTTGCGTCCCGAGACGCTCGCCGAGTTCCGGGGGCAGGCCCGCGTGGCCGAGCAGCTCGGCCTCGTGCTCGCCGCGGCGCAGCACCGCGGGCAGGTGCCCGACCACGTCCTGCTGTCGGGCCCGCCCGGGCTGGGCAAGACGACGCTGGCGATGATCATCGCGCACGAGCTCGGCTCGCCGCTGCGCATCAGTTCGGGCCCGGCGATCCAGCACGCGGGCGACCTGGCCGCGATCCTGTCCGGGCTGTCGGAGGGCGAGGTGTTCTTCCTCGACGAGATCCATCGCATGAGCCGCCCCGCCGAGGAGATGCTCTACCTGGCGATGGAGGATTTCCGGGTCGACGTCGTCGTCGGGAAGGGCCCCGGCGCGACCGCGATCCCGCTGGAGATCCCCCCATTCGTGCTGGTGGGGGCCACGACGCGCGCCGGGCTGCTGCCCGGGCCGCTGCGCGACCGCTTCGGGTTCACCGGTCAGTTGGACTTCTACGCGACCGACGCGCTCGTCGGCATCGTGCTGCGCTCGGCGTCCCTGCTGGGGATCGGCCTGGACCGGGCGAGCGCGGAGGTGATCGCCTCCCGCAGCCGCGGGACGCCGCGCATCGCGAACCGCCTGCTGCGGCGCGTGCGCGACTACGCGCTCGTGAAGGCGTCCGGCACGATCACGCCGGCGGTCGCCGCGGCGGCCCTCGAGCTGTACGAGGTGGACGCCTTGGGCCTCGACCGGCTCGACCGCGCGGTGCTGGAGTCGGTGTGCGTCAGGTTCGCCGGCGGCCCGGTCGGCCTGTCCACGCTCGCCATGAGCGTGGGGGAGGAGACCGAGACGGTGGAGGAGGTCGCGGAACCCTTCCTCATCAGGCAGGGCTTCCTCATGCGGACGCCGCGGGGCCGCGTCGCGACGCCCCGGGCCTGGGCGCATCTGGGGCTCGCCGTGCCGCGCGACACGGGCGGCGCAGACCTTTTCAGTGACCAGGACGAGTAGACGGTAGTCTTGCTGGCCGGTGGCCTTGCCGCCTCGCCTGTCCTGTCCGCATTACAAGGGAAATTTCCTCATGGGTGACTCCAGCATCTGGTCGACCGTCCTGATCTTCGGCGTTCCGATCCTCGCCATGTACCTGCTGTTCATTCGGCCGCAGCAGAAGAAGCTGCGCGCGCAGCAAGAGACGGTCAACCGGCTCGAGCCGGGCGCCCGCATCATGACCACGGCCGGCGTCTACGCGACGCTCGTCCACATGGGGCAGCGGCAGGCGATCATCGAGATCTCGCCCGGCGTCGAGATGACGGTCGCGCGGCAGGCGATCTCCCGCGTGGTCGCCTCGGCGGAGGAAGACTTCGAGTACGAGGACGAGAACGCGGCCGAGGTTCCCGCCGGCGAGGCCCTCGCGGTCGAGGGCGCCGTCGAGGGGCAGTCGTCCGACGCGCGGCCGTCCGATGTGCAGCCGTCCGACGCCCAGGCGTTCGACACGCCGGCCCACGACGCTCCCGCCGCACCCGAGGCGTCCGGCACCGGCGCGACGAGCGCCGACCAGGGCACGGAGCCCGGCCCGGGCTTCGCCCGGCCGAACGACGATCTTCCGCGGCCGGGGACCACCGACCCGAAGGCGAACTGAGAAAGGGCTCGCGTGGCGACATCCAGCTCGCATCGGCAGCGTCCGCTCCGGTCGCTGCTGGTCTTCCTCCTCTGCGCGGCGGCGCTTTACGTGATCATGGCGGTCAACAACGCGTGGACTCCGAAGCTCGGCCTTGACCTGCGCGGCGGCACGACGATCACCCTGACCGCCCGTAACACCACCGGCCAGGGCGCCGTCGACCCGAACAGCCTGCAGCTCGCGCGCACGATCATCCAGCAGCGCGTGGACGCGATGGGCGTCGGCGAGTCGGAGGTCACGACGTCCGGCGACAACCAGATCATCGTCGCGGTGCCGAACGTGGCGCCCGATCAGCTCCGCGAGATGGTGGGGCAGACCGCCCAGCTCTACTTCCGGCCGGTGTACGCGGTCGAGCAGGTGCAGCAGGCGTCCCAGACGCCGAGCGGCCTGCCGACCCCGGTCCCGCAGCCGCGTCCGACGACCCCGGCGGCCAAGCAGCCGACGGTCGCCGAGGCGATGAACTGGAAGCCGTCCGAACGCGACCAGGCCGACTTCGCGGCCTACAAGTGCGGGGAAGAGTTCCCCGACGTCACCGACCAGCCCCTGATCGCCTGCGACCGCGAGAAGCAGGCCAAGTTCCTGCTCGGGCCGACCATCGTGCCGGGCGACCTGCTCACGGGGGCCGAGGCCGGTATTCCGAGCCAGGGCGTGTCGTGGCAGGTCAACCTGCAGTTCAACGATCGCGGCGGGCGGCTGTTCGAGGAGGCGACGCGGCTGCTCGCTCAGAAGCAGGAGCCGCAGAACGCCTTCGCAATCGTGCTCGACTCGGAGGTCATCACCTACCCGCGGGTCACCACGGCGATCGCCGGCGGCAAGGCGCAGATCACGGGCAACTTCACGCAGAAGTCCGCGACCGACCTGGCGAACGTGCTCAAGTACGGCGCTCTGCCGCTGAGCTTCGAGCTGTCGGAGTCGGCGAACGTGTCGCCGACGCTCGGCGGTGAGCAGTTGCGGGCGGGCGTCATCGCGGGCCTCATCGGCCTCGCGCTGGTCGTGGCGTACTCGGTGCTCTACTACCGCGGCCTGGCCGTCGTGGTCGTGGCCAGCCTCGTGCTCGCGGCGGCGATCACCTACGCGCTGCTCGTGCTGCTCGGGCAGGCGATGGGCCTCGCGCTCAACCTGCCCGGCATCGCCGGCGCGATCATGGCGATCGGCGTCACGGCCGACTCGTTCATCATCTTCTTCGAGCGAATACGCGACGAGGTCCGCGAGGGCAGATCGCTGCGCAGCGCGATCGAGACCGGCTGGCACGGGTCCAAGAAGACGATCCTGATCGCGGACGCCGTCTCCATGCTGAGCGCGATCGTGCTGTTCATCCTCGCGATCGGCGCGGTGAAGGGCTTCGCGTTCACGCTGGGCCTGACGACGATCATCGACGTGTTGATCGTGTTCTTCTTCACCAAGCCCCTGGTGACGCTGTTGGGCCACACGAAGTTCTTCGGGGAGGGGCGCCGGTTCTCGGGCTTCGAGCCCGAACACCTCGGCGTCGAGCGGCGCAGGCGCCGCACCCGCCGCGTCCCCGTCGCGAAGGAGGCCTGAGGTGGCGACCAAGCACAAGGGCGGATTCGCCCACCGGCTCTACACCGGCGACCTCTCCTACGACTTCGTCGGGCGCCGCAAGCTCTGGTACGCGATCTCCGGGGCGATCCTGCTGATCTGCCTGCTGGGCGTCCTGATCCGCGGCCTGAACCTGTCGATCGAGTTCCGCGGCGGCACGGAGTTCGCCGTCCCGACGCAGGTGAACGCGCAGACGGTCGACGAGTATCGCGAGGTCGTCCAGCAGATCAACCTGCCCGACAACGAGAACGTCCGGGCGAACACGGTCGGCGACAACCAGGTCCGCGTCCAGACGCGGGCGCTGACCGCGCAGGAGGAGACCGAGGTCCGCAACATCCTGGCCGAGCACGCCGGCGTCCCGAGCAATCAGGTGACGAACAGCCTGATCGGCGCCTCGTGGGGCCAGCAGATCACCGAGCGCGGCCTGATCGGGCTCGGCGTCTTCCTCGTGCTGGTGAGCCTGATGATCTGGGCGTACTTCCGCAACTGGAAGATGTCGGTGGCGGGGCTGGTCGCCTTGGTCCACGACCTGTGGGTCACGGTCGGCGTCTACGCGCTGCTGCAGTTCACGTTCAGCCCCGCCAGCCTCATCGGCATGCTGACGATCCTCGGGTACTCGCTGTACGACACGGTCGTGGTGTTCGACAAGGTCCGCGAGAACACGCGCGACATCGGCAACCAGACCCGGACGTACGCGCAGGCCGCGAACGCGGCCATCAACCAGGTGCTGGTCCGGTCGATCAACACGACGATCATCGGCGTCCTCCCCGTGGCGGCGCTGCTGTTCGCCGGCGTGTTCATCCTGGGCACCGGCCCCCTGAAGGATCTCGGCCTGGCCCTGTTCGTCGGCATGATCGCCGGCGCCTACAGCTCCATCTTCATCGCGACCCCGCTGCTCGTGCAGATGAAGCAGCACGAGCCCGAGCTCGTCGAGCACGATGCTCGCCTCGCGCGGCGGGACGCCCGCCGGGCCGAGCGCGCGGAGCGCGCCGGGAGCGGCGAGGGCGCGGAGGCGTCCCGGCCCGGGCGGTCGGTCATCGCGACCGTCGACGGGGCGGAAGCGGTAGAGACCGAGGGGTTCGGCGTCCTCACGGCCGAAGAGCTTCGCGAGCGGCATCAGCCGCGTCGGACCACGCGGAGTGAAAGGAGAAGGCCGTGAGCGAGCTCACCGAGAATCAGCGGCTGATCGTCGACCTGATCAGGGACGTGCCGGACTGGCCCAAGCCGGGCGTCACGTTCAAAGACATCACGCCGCTGCTCGAGCGCCCCGAGGGGCTGCGCACCGCGGTCGACGAGCTGACGGCGACCGCGCCCGAGGCTATCGACGTGGTCGTCGGCATGGAGGCGCGGGGGTTCATCTTCGCGGCACCCGTCGCGCTGGCGCTCAACGCGGGGTTCGTGCCCGTCCGCAAGCCCGGCAAGCTGCCGGGTGACGTCTACAGCGAGACGTTCGCGCTCGAGTACGGCGACGCGACCCTCACCGTGCAGAAGGACGCCCTGTGGCCCGGCGCGCGGGTCATGGTGATCGACGACATCCTGGCCACCGGTGGCACGATCGCGGCGACCGCCGCGCTCATCAAGCGGCTCGGGGCCACGCTGGTGCACGTGTCGGTGCTGATGGAGCTCGGGTTCCTGCCCGGCCGCTCGGTCCTGGAGACCGCCGGCGTCGACTCGTTCTCCACCGTGGTCACCGTCTGAGCATGGGCGGCGAGGGGCGCGAGAGCGGGTCCCTGTGGGGGTACCGCTCGATGGTGAAGCTCCCGGCGCGGGCACCGTCCCCGCTGCGGGAGCTCATCCGGCGCGCGCTCATGGCGTTCGGCCTGGTCGTGGTGAACACGCTCATCGTGTACCTCGATCGCGGCAGCTACAGCGACAACGTGAACCACGACGGGGTCAGCCTCGTCGACGCGTTCTACTACGCGACGGTGACCGTGACGACGACCGGCTACGGCGACATCACGCCCGTCTCCGATCACGCGCGCCTGCTCAACGCGATCCTGGTGACGCCGCTGCGCGTGGCGTTCCTGGTGTTGTTGGTCGGCACGACGCTCGAGGTGCTGGCCAACGAGGGGCGCCGGGCCCTGTCGGACAGCAAGTGGAGGAAGAGGATGCGCAACCACACGGTCGTCCTGGGGTACGGGACGATGGGGCGCAGCGCCGTCAGCACGCTGCTGCGCCAGGGCGTTGACAAGGAGAAGATCGTCGTCGTCGACCAGGGCTCGGCGGCCGTCGCCGCGGCCAACCGCGACGGTCTGGCCGCGTTCGAAGGGCACGCCACGTCGCGCGACCTGCTGAACCGGGCCGAGGTGCCGAAGGCGCGCGAGGTCATCATCACGGTGAACCGCGACGACACGGCGATCCTCGCCACCCTCACCGTGCGCCAGTTGAACCCGCGGGCGCACGTGGTCGTCGCCGTCCGGGAGGCCGCGAACGTCGCGCTGGTGAAGCAGGGCGGCGCGAACGCGGTGGTCACGTCGTCCGATTCGGTCGGACGCCTCGTCGGGCTGTCCACGGTCAGCCCCGAGCTGGGCTCGGTGATGGACGATCTGCTGTCGGCCGGCGAGGGTCTCGAGGTCGCCCAGCGCATCGTCGAGAAGGACGAGGTGGGCCGCAACCCGGCCGACCTGGACGACCGCGTCATCGCCGTCGTCCGCAACAAGTCCCTGCGCAAGTACTACGACCCGACCTGCGCCGAGTTGAAGGCGGGCGACGAGGTCGTCGTCGTCCGGCAGGCGACGCGCCCCGGGCCGGAACTGCCGCCCGAGTGACGCGCGTCGTCGTCGCGCTCGGCGTCCTCGGCTTCTCGTTCTGGCGTGCCGCGGACGCCTACGCGTCCGTCATCGCCCGCGGCGGCGGCGACCACCAGACCGCGGACTGGCTGATCAGCTACGCGGGCGGGTTCGTCCGGCGGGGGCTGTTCGGGGAGGCGTTCTGGGCGGTCGCCCCGACGGGCCAGGCGGGGCTGTGGGCGCTGTACTGGTTCCAGGTGGCGTGCTGGGCGGTCGTCGTCGCGTTCGGCGTGCAGTACCTGGTGCGCGAGAAGTTCTCGTGGGCGTCCGTCGCGCTCGTCTGCGGGCCGGCAGCCTGGTGTTTCCCCGGGTGGGACCCGGCGGGCGGGTTTCGCAAGGAGATCCTCGTCTTCGTCGCGCTCTGCCTGCTCGGGTGGGTGCGCCTCGGCCCCGGGCGCCGGCTGCGGGACGCCCTCCTCACCGGCCTCGCGCTGCTCTTCTACGCGCTCGCGGTGTTCTCGTGGGAGGCGAGCGCGGTGCTGCTTCCGGCGGTGCTGTGGCTCGTCCTGGTCGGCGAGCGCGGCCGGACGGACGTGCCGGGGCGTCCGGGGGTCGGGGTCGCGTTTCTGGCGATCTCGGTCGTCGGGGTCGTCGCGAGCGCGCTGGCGCACGGGGACGCCGCGGCGGCCGCGGCGTCCTGTGAGGCGATCCGCGCCCACGGCATCGAGGCGCCGGGGCTGTGCAACGGCGCCGTCCGCTGGCTCGGCCTCTCCACGGACGCCTCCCTGCGGTCGGTCGCCACGTACTGGCCGCGGCTGCTCGCGGTCGTCCCGCTGCTGGTGCTCGGGACCGTCGCCCTCTGGACGACGCCCTGGCTGCGCCGCAACGCCGGCTGGGCCGCCGCGACCACGATCGCGGTGCTGCCCCTGTTCGTCATCGCCCTCGACTACGGCCGCTGGACGCACATGCTGGTCATGGCGCTCGCGATCTGCGTGGCGTCGTCGGTGCGCGGGGCGGGGGAGTCGAAGCAGTGGACGGCCGTGGCCGCCTGCGTCTACGTGATGGCGTGGGGCGTCCCGCACAGCCTGAACGCGGGGGTCGGGTGGCTCGGGTTCCTGCAGGCGTCCGGGCAGAGCGTCATCGCCCGGCTTTGGGGTGGCTGAACCCCGCCCCTCGACGGCCCCGCCGGGCTAGATTGGCCCCTGGACAGATGGTCAGACCACGAGGGGTGGGGGATGAAAGCGTTCAAGCTGGTCGTGACGGGCGTGGGCCACGTCGGCTCGTACGTGCTCGCGGACGCCATGAAGGCGGGGTTGTTCGCGGAGATCGCGGTCATCGACGTGCTCGAGAACGTGGCCCGCGGCGAGGCGCTCGACCAATGGCAGGCCACCGGGGTCGGCACGCTCGGCGGGACGCGCGTCCACGCGGGCTCGCCCGCCGACTACGCGGACGCCGACGTCGTCGTGGTCGCGGCCGGCCCGAGCATCCTCCCGGACCCGGACGACCCGACCGGCGAGCCCGACCGGACCCTGCTGACCACGGTGAACGCGGCGGTCGTCCGGCAGGTGATGGGGGAGATCGCGGCCAACACGTCCGACGCCGTCGTCATCTTCATCACCAACCCGCTCGACACGATCGTGTACATCGCGGAGAACGAGTTCGGCTACCCGGCGGGCCGCGTCTTCGGCACCGGGACGATGCTCGACTCCGCGCGGCTGCGGCAGTTCGTGGCGGCGGCCTGCGGGGTGAGCCCGACGGCCGTCAGCGGCTACATGATGGGCGAGCACGGCCACACGGCGTTCCCCGTGCTGAGCCGGCTGTCCGTCGCGGGGCTCGCGTGGGACGAACTGCCGGCCGTGTTCGGCGACGGTGTTCGGCTCGACCCCGAGCACGTCCGGCGCCAGGTCGTGAAGGCCGCGTTCGACGTGCTGAACGGCAAGGGCTGGACGAACGCCGGCGTCGCCCAGGCGGCCGTCCAGCTCGCGCGGGCCGTGCTGCTCGACGAGCAGGGCATCTACCCGGTGAGCTCGACGTTGCGCGGCGAGTACGGCCACGACGGCGACGTGGCCCTGTCGCTGCCCACCCTCATCGGGCGCCGCGGCATCGAGCGACGGATCCCCGTCGCCCTGGACGCCTGGGAGCGCGACCACCTGGCCGACTCGATCTCCTACATTCAGCAGGCGATGGCCGAAGCCGGAACGCCCAGGTCGGGGTCATTGGTGGCCCCCAGGGCGGGGGCGTCCTAGACTCGGTTCACCACGAGGCAAGGGGGTAGGCGTGCCCGAAGCACCGCAGCGATTCGGCGCGGGCGCCGCTGTCACGCCCGGGTCCCCGACGTCGCCGGCCGGCCCCGACCGTCTGGGCACCGACCAGCCTCGCATGCGGATGCGGCAGGTGCTCGCGCGCCTGGGCTCCCCGCGCAGCCAGCAGCCGAGCCAGCTCGAGCCGCTGTTCAACGCGATGCGCACCCATCACGCGAAGCTCGACACGGCGCTCATCGAGCGCGCCTATCGCACCGCCGAGCACTACCACTCCGGTCAGACGCGCAAGAGCGGCGACCCGTACATCACGCATCCGCTGGCGGTCGCGACGATTCTGGCGGGCCTGGGCATGACCGAGCCGACGCTGTGCGCGGCCCTGCTGCACGACACGGTCGAAGACACCTCCTACACGCTGGAGCAATTGCGTGCCGACTTCGGCGACGAGGTCGCCACGATGGTGGACGGCGTCACGAAGCTCGACAAGATGACGTACGGCGAGTCGGCGAAGGCCGAGACGATCCGCAAGATGGTCGTGGCGATGAGCCGCGACATCCGCGTCCTGGTGATCAAGCTCGCCGACCGGCTGCACAACATGCGCACGATCCACTTCCTGCGGCCCGACAAGCAGAGCCGCATCGCGAAAGACACGCTGGAGATCTACGCCCCGCTGGCCCACCGGCTCGGCATGAACGCCATCAAGTGGGAACTGGAAGACCTATCCTTCTCGGTGCTCGAGCCGAAGATCTACAACGAGATCGTGAAGCTCGTCGCCCAGCGCGCGCCGATGCGCGAGGAGTACCTGCGCGCCGTCATCGACCAGGTCAAGGCCGACCTCGCCGAGGCGAACATCACCGCGACCGTCTACGGGCGGCCGAAGCACTACTACTCGATCTATCAAAAGATGATGGTCCGCGGCCGCGACTTCTACGAGATCTACGACCTCGTGGCGCTGCGCGTCCTGGTCGACGACAAGCGCGACTGCTACGACGTCCTCGGCGTCGTCCACGCCCGCTGGCGTCCGCTGCCGGGGCGGTTCAAGGACTACATCGCGATGCCCAAGTTCAACCTCTACCAGTCGCTGCACACGACGGTGCTCGGGCCCGGCGGGAAGCCGGTCGAGCTGCAGATCCGCACGCACGAGATGCACCGGCAGGCCGAGTACGGCGTCGCAGCCCACTGGCGCTACAAGGAGGGCAAGGGCGCCGGCGACGAGATCAACTGGGTGCAGTCGATCTCCGAGTGGCAGAAGGAGACGGAAGATTCCGGGGAGTTCCTCGACACCTTCCGCGACGAGATCGCGAAGAACGAGGTCTTCGTCTTCAGCCCGAAGGGCGACGTGATCTCGCTCCCGCAAGGGTCGACGCCGGTCGACTTCGCCTACGCGATCCACACCGAGGTCGGGCACCGCTGCATCGGCGCTCGCGCGAACGGACGCCTCGTCCCCCTCGACTCGCCGCTCGCGATGGGCATGGTCGTCGACATCATCACGTCGAAGTCGCCCAACGCCGGCCCCAGCCGCGACTGGTTGGGGTTCGTCAAGACGCCGCGGGCGCGCAGCAAGATCCGCCAGCACTTCACCCGCGAGCGGCGCGACGAGTCGATCGAGCAGGGCAAGGAGGCGCTCGCGAAGCAACTCCAGCGCCACGGGTTGTCGGTGCAGCGCACGACCAGCCCCGAGTCGCTCGCCGGCGTCGCCCAGCACTTCCACGTGCCGGACGCCAACACGCTCCTCGCCCAGATCGGCGAGGGCACGATCGGTGCGCAGGCGGTCGTCCAGCAGCTTGTGACGACGCTGGGCGGCGAGGAGGCGGTGGCCGAGGCGTCCGCGGCCGAGCAGTCGCTGTTCGGCGTCACGCCGCGCCGGCGCGCCGGCAGCAACAGCATCGTCGTCGACGGCGACCCGAACATGTGGGTCAAGCTGGCCCGCTGCTGCATGCCGGTGCCGGGCGACGACATCGTCGGGTTCGTGACGCGCGAGGACGGCGTGTCGGTGCACCGCAGCGACTGCTCCAACGTCGCCGCCCTGCGCAAGATGCCCGAGCGGTTCGTGAACGTCGCCTGGGCGCCCGACGGCGAGTCGGCGTTCCTCGTCGCGATCCAGGTCGAGGGCATCGACCGGGCCGGGCTGCTGTCCGACGTCACGCGCGTGCTGTCCGACATGCACATGAGCATCATCTCGGCGAACGCGCAGGCGTCGAAAGACCGGGTCTTCTCGATCCGCCTCACGTTCGAGACGCCCGACCCGCGGCACCTCACCGGGGTCATCAACGCGGTCAAGCGCGTGAGCGGCGTCTACGACGTGAACCGCGTCCAGTCGAGGTAGCACGCGGGGCGTCTCTCAGGAGGCCATCGAACCCACCATCCCGGTGAAGTAGGGGACGAGCCAGATCGCCCACACCGTGGTCGAGAACCGGTGGAACCGGCCGCGCGCCCGCTCGGACCCGCGGATCAGGACGACCAGCGCCCACGCGAGGTGGGCGGCCATCAGCACGAGCGCGGCCGCGCCGGTCACCTGCATGATGCCGGTCAGGACGCCGGCCGCGCCGGTCGCGGCCGCCTGCCCCGAGCGGGCGATCGCGCTCATCGTGGCGGTTCCGGCGACGTCGAGGGCGAGCCCCAGCGCGAAGAACCCCGCGTGCCAGGGCTTGAGGACGCCGGAGCGGCGCTCGGCCCACACCCCGGTGGTGTAGGCGAGGAGGGCTCCGGTGATGAGGACGATGGCAGGAATCAACATGGCTTCGACGCTACGAAACCGGCCCTCCGCGCCCATCGCCCGCCGGATGGAGCCGCCCTCCATCGTTCGATGGAGGCGTCCCGACCCGCGCACGGCTAGGTTGGACGCATCATGGCGCACGACCGGTCCGCGATCGCCCTCGCTGCGGCGCAGCATGCCCTGTTCGTGGTCCTGCTGGCGATCGGGGCCGCTCAGGCGACCGAGCAAGCGCGCTGGACGCCGTGGGCCGCCGCCGCGGCCGTCGCGCTGGCCGCCTGGTACCTCCTCGGCGCGGTCCGCGGACGCCGCTGGTCGCGCCCCCGCGGGCTCGCCTGGCTGGCGGGTCTCGCCGCGCTGTGGGTCGTGCTGCTGGCCGGGTCGCCGACCTTCGCCTGGCTCGTCTTCCCGCTGGCCCTGCTGACGATGCACCTGGTCAGGGGGTGGGCGGGGATCGCGGCGGTGGCCGCGCTGACGGCGGCGGCGATCCTCCGGCTGCTGCCGGAGGCGTCCAGCCCCGAGGGGGCGGTCGTCGGCCCGGTCATCGGAGCCCTCGTGGCGATCGGGGTGGTGCGCGGCTTCCAGGACGTGCTGGCCGAGTCCCGCGAGCGCGGGCGCCTGCTCGCCGAGCTCGAGGCCGCCCAGGCCGAACTCGCCGCCCTCCAGCACGAGGCCGGCGCGGCCGCGGAGCGCCAGCGGCTCGCCCGCGACATTCACGACACGCTGGCGCAGGGCTACTCGTCGATCGTGCTCCTCGCGCGGGCCGCCCGCGCCCGCGGGACGTCCGAGGACGACCTCCTCGCCCAGATCGAGGAGACGGCGTCCGCGAACCTGCTGCAGGCGCGCGGAGTCGTGCGGGCGCTCGCGCCCGCCGAGCTGGAGGGTGCCCCGCTGCCCGCCGCGATCCGGCGGCTGCTCGACACGCTCGCCGACCAGACCGGCCTGGACGCCGACCTCGCCGTGAGCGGCGACCCGGCCGGGACGCCCACGGCCGTCGAGGTCGCCGCGCTCCGCCTCGTGCAGGGGGCGCTCGCGAACGTGCGGGCGCACGCGGAGGCGTCCCGGGTCGTCGTGTCGCTCACCTACGACCCGGCCGGCGAACTGCTCGTCGACGTGGTGGACGACGGCCGCGGCTTCGACGCGGCCCGCGAGCCGACGGTCGGCCCCGGCGGAAGCGGCTTCGGACTACGGGCGATGCGCGAACGCATCGCCGAGATCGGCGGGACGCTGACGGTCGAGTCCGCGCCGGGGGACGGCACGGCGGTGGCGGCGACGATCCCGTTCGGGCGGGGGGCGTGATGACGACGCCGGGCGCGCGGCCCACGACGGTGGTGCTCGTGGACGACCACCCGGTCGTCCGGGCGGGGCTCACCGCCCTGCTGCGGACCACCGGCACGATCGAGGTCGTCGGCGAGGCGTCGGACGCGGCGTCCGCGCTGCGGCTGGTCGAGGCGCGCGAGCCCGACGTGATCCTCATGGACCTCCAGCTCGGCGCCGACGACGGCGTCGAGCTGACGGTGGAGTTGCTGCGCCGGCGTCCGCAGCGCCGCGTGCTCATCCTCACCACCTACGACACGGACGCCGACATCGTCCGGGCGATCGAGGCGGGCGCCTGCGGCTACCTGCTCAAGGACGCCGACCCGGCGACGCTCGCGGCGTCCGTCGAGGCGGCCGCCCGCGGGGAGACCGTGCTCGCGCCGGTCGTCGCCCAGCGGCTGGCCCGGCGCGTGTCTCGCCCGCCGACCGAGCTGACGGCGCGCGAACTCGACGTGCTGGTGCTCGTCGGGCGCGGGCTGGCCAACCGGCAGATCGCCAAGCAGCTCTTCGTGAGCGAGGCGACCGTGAAGACGCACCTCGTGCACGTGTTCGAGAAGCTCGGGGTCGACAGCCGGACGGCCGCCGTCGCGACGGCCCGCGAGCGCGGGCTGATC
>CALMAD010000213.1 GCA_937859105.1 uncultured Propionibacteriaceae bacterium | reverse complement strand
AGCCCTTGCTGTAGTCGAACTTCTCGACGGCGCGGATGAGGCCGGTGTTGCCCTCCTGCACCAGATCCAGCAGCGGCATCGCCTGGCGGCCGTACTTGCGGGCCACCGAGACGACGAGACGAAGGTTGGCGGTCACGAACTGGTGCATCGCCAGATCGCCCCTGCGGACGATCTCGCGCAACTCGTCGTCCGTGGCGTCCACTGCGGCATCGCCGCGGTCGGCGTCGGAGGTGACCCCGTCCAGAATCGACTGGGCATACAGCCCGGCCTCGATCTCGCGGGCGAGGTGGACTTCTTGCTCGGCGGTCAGCAGAGGGGTCTTGGCGATGCCATCGAGGTACAGACCAACCGCGTCCTTGCCATCGATGCCGTCGCTCGTGCGTGTCCGGTGAGCACTCGAGATCATGTACGAATCCTTTCGTCGTGCACCTAGTACAACGCGGAAGGGCTCGATTTTGTTCGGGCAGTGCCCCGAAAACACCCTGAGGTGTGCCCTGACGGCCCAGCTCACGACCGAGGTCGGACGCCGCATCAAACCCGAGTCGGTTGCGCGCGGCACCCGGACGCCGCGGCTACCGGGTCGTCTGGTCGATGATCCAGGCCAGCTCGAACGCGCGATCCCGCCAGCCCGCGTACCGGCCCGAGACGCCGCCGTGTCCGGCGACCATCTCGGTGCGCAGCAGAATCGGCCGGTCGGGGCCGTTGGTGGCGGTCGCGCGCAGCCGCGCGATCCACTTGGCGGGCTCGGTCACCTCGACGCGCGTGTCGTTGAGCGACGTCGTGGCGAGGATCGCGGGGTAGCGGGCCGCGCGGACGTTCTCGTACGGCGAGTACGACTTCATGACGTCGTAGATGCGCGGGTCATGCAGCGGGTCGCCCCACTCCTCCCACTCCATGACCGACAGCGGCAGCTCAGGGTTCAGGATCGTCGTGAGGGCGTCCACGAACGGGACGGCGGCGTGCGCCGCCCGACAGAGATCCGGCGCCAGGTTCATGACCGCCCCGATCAGCAGGCCTCCCGCCGAGCCGCCTTCGATGGCGAGCCGCTCCGGGCTGGTGTAGCCGGCGTCCACCAGATGGCGCGCGCACGCGATGAAGTCGGTGAACGTGGTGGGCTTGGCGTCCAGCTTGCCGGACTCGTACCACGACCGCCCCAGCTCGCCGCCCCCGCGGACGTGCGCGATCGCGACCACGTAGCCCCGGTCGAGCAGCGACAGCCGCGAGATCGAGAAGAACGGGTCGATGGACACCTCGTAGCTGCCGTAGCCGTACAGGAGGCACGGCGCGGAGCCGTCCAGCGGCACGCCGGCGGGCCGGATCACCGACAGCGGCACCTCCACGCCGTCGGGCGCGGTGGCCCACAGCCGCTCCTGGACGTACGCGCTCGGGTCGAAGGGGCCGTGCCGTGGATGGTCGCGGACGGGCGTCCGCTTCAGGACGCGGCGTTCGCCGGTGTCGAACTGGTACTCGATGAGCTCGGGCGGCGTGGCGAGCGACTCGAACATCAACCGGACGCGATCGGTGTCGACATCTGGATCCTCCTCGGCCCCGACCGTGTACAGCGGCTCGGCGAACAGGATCGGCTGCGGGTCGCCGAGCGAGCCGTCGGGCAGTCTCCGCAGGAACGCCAACCCCGTGAGCCCCTCGACGCGCTGGCTGACCAGCAGCCCGCGCGTGTACGCGGTGACGCCGTTCAGCCGGACGCCGCGGCGCGCGGGGATCACGGTCGTCCAGTCGTCCGGAGAGGTGGACTCCACCGGGGCACGGCTGAGCATGAAGTCCTGAGCGCCGTCGTTGTGCAGGATGTAGAGGGCGTCGGGAGCCACCTCGACCGTGTAATCCACGCCCGGACGCCGCCGTGCCACACAGCGCGGGGCGGCGTCCGGGGTGGCGGTGGGGATGAGGTGACACTCGGTCGTGGTCGGGCTGCCGATCTCGATCAGGACCCACTCGTAGCCGCGGGCCGCGTCCACGCCCATCCAGAACCGCTCGTCGGGCTCCGCGAGCACCAGGACATCACCGGCGGGCGGCGTCCCCAGGCGGTGACGCCACACCTCGTGGGGACGCCACGCCGCGTCCACGCGCAGGTAGAAGACCCAGTCGTCGCCGGCCCAGGCGCCCCCGGCGCCGACCCCGAGGATGGGGTCGCCGACCGTCTCGCCGGTCGCGATCTCCTTCACGACCAGGTCGTAGCGCTCGTCGCCCGCGACGTCGACGGAGTAGCCGAGGAGGCGTCCGTCGGGGGAGACGTCCGCCCAGCCGAACGCGCAGTACGCCTCGCCCTCGGCGAGGGCGTTGACATCGAGCAGGACGGTCTCGTCGGGCAGCGGGGCGTCGCCCACGTCGGGGATCTGATCGCGCCCGGACGCCGCCACCCGGCAGTGGATGGGGTAATCCAGGCCCTCGACCGTCCGGGTGTAGTACCAGAAGCTGTCCCCGGAGGTGTGCGTGACGAAGCTCGGCACGGAGAGGTCCGTCTGCTGGGTCCGGGCGTCCAGGTCGGCGTACAGCTCGTCGCGCAGCCCTGCCAGGGGGGCGGTGACGGCGGCTGTGTACTCGTTCTCGGCCGTCAGGTAGCGCAGCAGGCGCGGGTCGGTCTTGTCGGCCATCCAGCGGTAGGGGTCGTCGACGCGGTCGGAGTGCTCGACCCGGGTGTACGGCTCGACGGGGGCGACCGGCGCGGTGACCGAGGGGGACACGATGATGGGCATCCCGCCACGATAGCGGCGCCTCGGGGTGGCGATCGTGGCGCGCGGGTCCCGCCGCAGCGCGCGCCGCGCGCGAGCATCAGCGGGCTCACCACGCCGTTTGGGTAGTGTGAATGGACGTGCAAGAATGGCCCTCAGCGCAAGCCATTGACAAGTCCCGGTTCTTGTGCGCCCTAAACCGGATGAGAGGATCACTGTGACTCCACGCTCCGCAAAGTCCCCCGCCGCTGCCGCGAAGAGCAGCCCCGCCAAACCGCGCCGTGCGCGGGCGTCCTCGAAGGGGGCGTCCACGAAGGCGAAGGCCGCTACGGAGACCATGCAGAACGCAAAGGTCGCCGCCGAGGAGGCGGACGATCTGGAGGTCTCGGCCACGCCCGACGAGGTCGATCCCGAGCAGTTGGACGAGGACGCCGCCGACACCGAGACGGACGGCGAAGAGGACCTGACAGTCGAGGAGGCGATCACCGCCTCCAAAGACGTGAAGTTCCAGCGTGAGGGCAACGACGTCGTCCTGACCGTCGGAGGCAAGAAGCGCACGCTGGACGAGGTCGACGAGAACGAGTTCGAGCCGGCGGAGGCCGCGAAGGAGGAGAAGAAGCTCGTCGAGGACGAGGGCTTCGTGGTCTCCGACGCCGACGACACCGACGAGCCCGAGCAGCAGGTGATGGCGGCCGGCGCGACCGCCGACCCGGTCAAGGACTACCTGAAGCAGATCGGCAAGGTGGCCCTGCTGAACGCCGAGCAGGAGGTTCAGCTCGCCAAGCGCATCGAGGCGGGGCTGTTCGCCGACGAGTCGATCACCGACGGGTCGGTGAAGGATCCCGACGTCGACGACTACGAGTGGATCGCGGAGGACGGCCGCCGCGCGAAGAATCACCTGCTGGAGGCGAACCTCCGCCTGGTCGTCTCGCTGGCCAAGCGCTACACGGGTCGCGGGATGCTGTTCCTCGACCTGATCCAGGAGGGCAACCTCGGTCTGATCCGCGCCGTCGAGAAGTTCGACTACACCAAGGGCTACAAGTTCTCCACGTACGCCACGTGGTGGATCAAGCAGGCGATCACGCGTGCGATGGCCGACCAGGCGCGCACGATCCGTATCCCGGTGCACATGGTCGAGGTCATCAACAAGCTCGCCCGCGTGCAGCGGCAGATGCTGCAGGATCTGGGGCGCGAACCCACGCCCGAGGAGCTCGCCAAGGAGCTCGACATGACGCCCGAGAAGGTCGTCGAGGTGCAGAAGTACGGCCGTGAGCCGATCTCGCTGCACACGCCGCTGGGCGAAGACGGCGATTCGGAGTTCGGCGACCTGATCGAGGACTCCGAAGCGGTCGTGCCCGCGGAGGCCGTGAACTTCACGCTGCTGCAGGAGCAGTTGCACGACGTCCTGGACACGCTGAGCGAGCGCGAGGCCGGCGTGGTGAGCATGCGCTTCGGGCTCACCGACGGCCAGCCGAAGACCCTCGACGAGATCGGCAAGGTCTACGGCGTCACGCGCGAGCGCATCCGTCAGATCGAATCCAAGACCATGAGCAAGCTGCGGCACCCGTCGCGCTCGCAGGTGCTGCGGGACTATCTGGACTGACGGCCGCCTGCGGCGTCCGTTCTTCTCGGACGCCGCCGCGCGCGTCGGTCGCGACGCCGGCG
>CALMAD010000212.1 GCA_937859105.1 uncultured Propionibacteriaceae bacterium | reverse complement strand
TCAGCGGCGGTGCCCGCGCTGTTCGGCGGCCGCATCTTGCAAAGCTTCGATATGCACGTGACGATCCCGGCGCTGGAGACCCTGGCGACCCCCTGGGGCCCGGTGCCGCTGCTGGGCGACCTGCACCTGGTCAGCTCGACGGTGTTCGACATCGGGGTCTACCTCGTCGTGTTCGGCATGATGCTCGACCTGGTCCGCAGCCTGGGGTCGGGCATCGACCGGCAGGCGGCCGAAGAGCAGACGCCGTTGCCGCGTCCCGAATCGACGCTCGCCGTGCCCGCCGGACGCCGCCGCGGAGGTGACCGATGACCCCGAACATCACCCTCGCCGCTGTCGCGGGCATCCTCGTTGCCTGCGGCGTCTACCTGCTCACGGAGCGCTCGCTGTCGCGCATCCTCGTCGGGGTCATCGTGATGAGCAACGGCGTGAACCTGCTGTTCCTCGTGGCCGCCGGCCCCGCGGGGATCCCGGCGTTCGTGGGCGATGGCCCCGAGAGCGCGATGACCGACCCGCTGCCCCAGGCGATGGTGCTCACGGCGATCGTCATCACCATGGCGATCTCGGCGTTCGTGATCACGATGGCCTACCGCAGCTTCCAGCTCGACGGTAACGACGAGGTCACCGACGACGTCGAGGACGCGCGGATCCGCGCGCTCGCCGACCGCGACGACGTGTCGGCGACCTTCGAGGAGATCCGGTTCAGCGACACCGGCGAGGATGTGGTGAGCGAGTGAACAACCTGCTGCCGCTGCCCATTCTGATCCCTCTGCTGGGGGCAGCCCTCACGCTGCTGCTCGGACGCCGTCCGCGCGTCCAGCGCCTCGTCTCCCTCGGCTCGCTCGGCGCCGTCTGCGCCATCGCGGGGATGCTGGTCGCGCAGACGTACCGCGAGGGCGTCCAGACGCTGTGGGTCGGGGCGTGGCCGCGCGGCATGGGTATCGCGCTCGTCGCCGACCGGCTCTCCGCGCTGATGCTGATGATCGCCGGCCTCGTGACGCTCGCGGTGCTCGTGTACTCGACCGGCCAAGACGGCGAGGAGGTCCGGCGCGAGACCCCGGTCTCGATCTTCCACCCGACGTTCCTCGTGCTCTGCGCGGGCGTCTCGGACGCCTTCCTCGCCGGCGACCTGTTCAACCTGTTCGTCGGCTTCGAGATGCTGCTGTTCGCCTCCTACGTGCTGCTCACGATGGGCGGCACGGGCGCGCGCATCCGGGCCGGCTCGATCTACGTCGTGGTGAACCTGCTCAGCTCGAGCGTGTTCCTCATCGCGCTCGCCAACGTGTACGCGGCGACCGGCACGGTGAACATGGCCCAACTCGCCCAGCGGATTCCCGCGCTGCCCGACCACGTGCAGGCGTCCCTGCAGTTCTTGTTGCTGCTCGTGTTCGGCATCAAGGCGGCCGTCTTCCCGCTGTCCGCATGGCTGCCCGACTCGTACCCGACCGCCCCCGCGCCCGTCACGGCGGTGTTCGCCGGTCTGCTCACGAAGGTCGGCGTCTACGCGATCATGCGGACGCAAACCCTGCTGTTCGCCGAGCGACCCCTGCACGAAGGCCTGCTCGTGTTGGCCGCGCTGACGATGCTCGTCGGCATCCTGGGCGCGATCGCCCAGTCGGAGATCAAGCGTCTGCTGTCGTTCACCCTGGTCAGCCACATCGGCTACATGCTCATGGGCATCGGCCTGGCGACGACCGCGGGGCTGGCCGGCGCGATCGTCTACACCGCGCACCACATCACGATCCAGGCCGCGCTGTTCCTGGTGGCGGGCCTCATCGGACGCGTCGGCGGCTCCACGGACATCGAGCGCCTCCAGGGGCTCGCTACGCGCTCGCCGCTGCTCGGCGTCCTGTTCCTCGTGCCGGCGTTCAACCTGGCCGGCATCCCGCCGCTGTCGGGGTTCGTCGGCAAGATCGGCCTGCTGCGCGCGGGCGCCGAGGTGGGGACGCCGCTGGCGTGGGTCCTCGTCGCGACGGCCACGCTGACGAGCCTGCTGACGCTGTACGCCGTCGCGAAGGTGTGGAACCGGGCGTTCTGGGGCAAGCCCCAGGACGCGGGAGCGGTCGACCCCGACGACGAGGACGAAGACGACGCCGACGAGAGCGACGAGTCGCCCGGCGTCGCGCTGCCGCCGCGCATGGTGGGGGCCACGATCGGCCTGATCGGGCTGGGCGTCGCCCTCGCCGCGTTCGCCGGGCCGCTCTACGACTACGCCGAGCGTGCCGCCGCCGCCCTGCCGGGCCCGTCGTACGTGTCCGCCGTGCTGGAGGGGGTGCCGACGCCGTGAACGCCGACGAGACGCAGTCCGCCCGGACGAAGGCCGCGCAGGCCGCGAAGTCCGCCACCGCCGCGCGGGTCGCCGCCCGGCGCCGCCGCCGGCGTCGCCCGGGCCTGAGGCAGCCCCGGAACATCCTGCTGCTCACCGCGCTGTGGCTCGTGCTGGTCGGCCAGGTGACGATCGTGAGCGTGGTCGGCGGCCTGCTGCTGTCGTGGCTGGTCACGCTGCTGTTCCCTCTGCCGCGGATGGGGTACCGGGGGCGTCCGCACCTGGTCGGCGTGGTGAAGCTCGGCGTCCTGCTGGTGTGGGATCTGGCGACCGCGTCCTTCCGGCTGGCGGTGAGCGCGTTCGCGCGGGAGCAGCCTCCGTCCGGGATCGTCCGGGTCGACCTGATGTCGGATTCCGACCTGTACCAGGCGAACACGGGCGAGTTGATGTCGGTCGTCCCCGGTTCGATCGTGGTGGACGCCCGCCGCTCGACGCGACGGTTGTACCTGCACGTCTTCGACATGACGAGCCCCCGGGCCAAGGAGGAGATCGTGGACGTCACCCTGCAGGTCGAGGGTCGCGTCCTCGGCGCGTTCGCGTCGTCGAAGGAGCAGGCGAAGGCGCACGAGAAGCTCGCCGACTACCGGCGCCGGGCTCGCGAGGAGGCGTCGTCGTGACCGAACTCACGTGGTTCTTCATCGGGCTGGCCGTCGTGCAGTTGGTGATCGGCGCCGCGGTGGTGCTGTTCCGGCTGGCGAAGGGTCCGACGGCGCTCGACCGGGTGGTCGCGGCGGACGTCATCGTGGCGATCCTCATCGCGGCGGTCGCCGCGCAGGAGATGGTCGACCGCACCGACGTCGGGCTGCCGATCCTGCTCGTGCTCACCATGGTCGGGTTCACCGCGGCCGTCGGCATGGCCCGGCTGACCGCCGGCTCGCGTGCCCGCGACGAGCGCTACCGGAACTACCGCGACCAGAACGGGGGAGCGCGATGAACGGGGCCATGGACCTCGCGGGCGCGATCCTGCTCGCGCTGGGAGCCTTCTTCTGCATGTCCGCGGCGATCGGCGTCCTGCGGTCCTCCGACGTCATGGGGCGGATGCACTACGCCACGAAGCCGCAGGTGTTCGGGCTGATCCTCGTGCTGGGCGGCGTCACGCTGACGCTGCGGTCGGTGCACGTGACGCTCGTGTGTCTCGTGATCGTGGCCCTCCAGATCCTGACCGCGCCCGTCGCCGGCCACATGGTGGCGCGGACCGCGTATCGCATCGGGGCGTGGAACGCCGACGGCGCCGTGGTCGACGATCTCTCCGACGACCTCGCGCGCGCGGGGTTCATCCATCGCCCAGAGGACCTCGAGCCGGCGCTGGCGCAGGAGGGGGCCGAGGCCGGCGAACC
>CALMAD010000211.1 GCA_937859105.1 uncultured Propionibacteriaceae bacterium | reverse complement strand
GAAGGGTGAACCAGTACCGTTGTCACCATGTACGTGCAGCTGACCCTGAACGACGAAGACGGGGTACCCGAGGTGTACTCCACGCCGCCGTGGACCGACGACGCCGACGGGCGGGCGGAGACGGCCAGAGTCGTCGTCGACCCCGTGGGCCGGCCGGACGGCGACCGAGCAGGGGTCCTGCTGACGATGACGATCGGCGAAGCCCTGGTGCTGGGCCGTCGCATCACCGAGATCGCCGAACGGGCCGCGGAGGGCCACTTCAGCCAGCGCGGCACCCAATGGCGCAAGGAAGTCCAGGACCGCAAGCGGCGTGAGGCGTGGAACGTGCTGATGGCCGGTTCCGACGACGACTCCCCGGCGGAGTCCTAGCCCTCGGCGGGCGGCGCGAAGAACTCCAAAGCGGACCCGTCTGGGTCTCGGAAGCTCAGCCCCGAGCCGTAGGGCGCGTCGACGACGCCGCCGTGCTCGATTCCCAGTTCGTCGAGACGCGTCACCCACTCCTCGAGCTCGGCCCGCGATCCGCAGGCGAACGCGACGTGGTCGAGACCGACGCGGTACTCGCTGAACTTCTCGTCCGGCGCGGGCTGGCTGTGCTGGTGGATGCCGAACAGCGTGTCGTCTGGAAGCGCCCAGACGACGTGCCGGTAGCCGGCGTCGGTGTCCTCGTCGATCACGGGGTCGACCCCGATGAGCTGGCGATACCAGGGCGCGCTGACCGAAAGGTCTCGGACGGTGAGGGCGACGTGGGTCAGGGCGGGGAAGGTTGGCACGGGTGTGTCCTCTCGTTCAGCCGACGAATTGGTTTGCGGAGTTCACCAGGTCGAGGATCGGTTGGGGCAAGGCGCCGAGGACCAGGGTGATCGCGGCGCTCAGCGTCACGGTGGCCATGCTCAGCGCGCTGGGCACCACCACGGTGGGGCCGTCCTCTGGCGGATCGGTGAAGAACAGCAGCACGATCACGCGGACGTAGAAGTATGCCGCCACGGCGCTGGCGCAGACGCCGACGATGACCAACGGCGCCGCGCCACCCTCGGCGGCCGCCTTGAACACCGCGAACTTGCTGACGAAGCCACTGGTCAACGGAATGCCCGCGAACGCCAGCAGGAACAGCGAGAACACCACGCCGACCAGGGGATGACTGCGGCCCAGGCCCGCCCACCGGGTCATGTCCGTCTCCTCCTCGCCCGCCGCGTTGCGCACGACGCTGACGACCGCGAAGGCGCCGAGGGTGCTGAACCCGTAGGCGAAGAGGTAGAACAGCGTTGCGGAGACGCCGCTGTCGGTTAAGGCGATGACACCGGTGAGGATGAACCCGGCGTGGGCGACCGACGAATACGCCAGCATCCGCTTCACGTCGGTCTGTGACACGGCGGTCACCGTGCCCACCACCATCGTGAGGATCGCGACACCCCACATCAGCGGCCGCCAGTCGTCCTTGAAGTCGGGGAGCGCCACGTAGAAGATGCGCAGCATGGCCCCGAATGCGGCGATCTTGGTGGCTGCCGCCATGAACGCCGTGACGGGCGTGGGAGCGCCTTGGTAGACGTCGGGAATCCACGAATGGAACGGCACCGCGCCAACTTTGAACAACACGCCGACCGACAGCAGACTGATCCCGACGAGTGCCATGCCGGTGTTGCCGGACGTTTGGTCGCGGATGGCGCTGAGGCTCAAGCCGCCGGAGTAGCCGTACAACAGAGCGATCCCGTACAGGAAGAACGCCGAGGAGAACGCGCCGAGCAGGAAGTACTTCAGGGCGGACTCTTGAGACAGCAGCCGACGATGCCGTGCCAGCCCACACATCAGGTACAGCGGCAACGAAAAGACCTCCAGCGCAACGAACATCGTCAGCAGGTCGTCGGAGGAGCCAAACAGCATCATGCCGCCGAGCGCGAACATCGTCAGAGGGAAGATCTCGGTCTGCGCGATGCCCGCCTTCGTCGCAAGCCGCTCGGCGACGCTGCCCGGCACGGCCGACGCCATCGGGGTGAAGGCGTCGAGACCGCCCGCGCCGTCGTCGACGTCCACCTCCGAGGCGATGCGGCGCTCGGCGATCAGCAGCGTGCCGAGGATGCCGATCGTCAACAGGGTGCCCTGGAGGAACAGTGCAGGCCGGTCGACGGCCACGGCGCCCATGACGGCGGTCTGGCCCACCGACGACCCGAGCCCGACCCACTGGACGACGACGGCGATCAGCGCGGCGACTTGGCCGCCGATCGCCAACGTCAGCTGCACCGGGTAACGCGCGGCGCGCGGCAGGAACGCCTCGACCAGAACACCGAACACGGCGACGCCCAACACGATCAGCATCGGTGAGACGAGGCCGTATTCGACGGTGGGCGGGGTGATCGTCACTTGGCGGGGCTCCCTTCGGCAACGCGGGGTGCCGGGTCTTCCTGGCCGATCGTCGTCAGCGTGTGGCCGACGGCGGGATCGATGACGTCGAGCACGGGTTTGGGATACACGCCGAGGACCAGCAGCAGTGCGATCAGAGGTGCGACGACGAGGAGTTCCCTCGGGACGAGGTCACGCAGGTTCTCGTTGTCCACCGCGACGGGCCCGGTCATCATGCGCTGGTACATCCAGAGGATGTAGACCGCCGAGAGCACCAGTGCCGTCGACGCGAAGACCGCAAGGACGGGGTAGGTGGTGAACGTGCCGATCAGGACCAGGAACTCGCTGATGAACGGCGCCAGACCCGGCAGCGACAGGGTTGCCAACCCGGCGACGAGGAACGTGCCCGCCAGCACAGGCGCCACCTTCTGCACGCCACCGAACGACGCGATGGCACGACTTCCCCTGCGCGACACCAGGAATCCCGCAACGAGGAAAAGTGCCGCCGTCGAGATGCCGTGGTTGACCATGTAGAGCGTCGACCCCGTTTGGCCCTGAGTCGTCATGACGAAGATGCCGAGGATGATGAAGCCGAAGTGTGAGATCGACGTGTACGAGATCAGGCGCATCACGTCGGTTTGGCCGATCGCGACGACCGCGCCGTACACGATGCCGATCACGGCGAGCGTGATGATCAACGGCCGGAACGTGATCGACGCGTCCGGGAACAGTTGTAGGCAGTAGCGCAGCATGCCGAACGTACCGACCTTGTCGACGACGGCCATCATCAGCACCGCCGTCGCGGGGGTCGACTCGACGGCCGCATCGGGCAGCCAGCGGTGGAACGGCCACAGCGGCGCCTTGACGGCGAAGGCGAACATGAAGCCGAGGAACAGGGCGTTGAGCACCGCCGGGTCGACGTTCAACGACCCGTCCGCGACGGCGGCCACGATCGCCCGGAAGTCGAAGGTGCCTGCGGCGAACGCGTCGCTCTTGGCCGTCGCCACGTACAGCCCGATGACCGCCGCGAGCATGATCAGCCCGCCGAAGAGGTTGTACAGCAAGAACTTCACCGCGGCAGCCGACCTGTGCTCGCCGCCGAAGCCACCGATGAGGAAGTACATAGGGATGAGCATCGCCTCGAAGAAGACGTAGAACAGCAACTCGTCCAGCGCCGT
>CALMAD010000210.1 GCA_937859105.1 uncultured Propionibacteriaceae bacterium | reverse complement strand
GGGCGAGCAGGTTGACCGACTTCTCCTCGGTCAGCAGCAGCTGCAGCCGCGGAAAACGCTCGCGGACGCCGCCCAGCACCCGCGGGAGCAGGTACGGCCCGAGCGTCGGGAACGCCCCGAGCCGCAGCGGGGTGTCGGCGCCGGTGGCGTCGGCGGCGAGCGTCCGGATGAGGGAGACCTCGTCGAGGATCGACCGCGCGCGGTCGACGACCTGCCGGCCCACCGGGGTGAGCGCGGGCGGAGCGACCGACCGGTCCACCAGCGCGACGTCGAGCTCGCCCTCCAGCTTCTTCACCTGCGTGGAGAGCGTGGGCTGCGACACCGCGCACGCGGCGGCCGCCTGGCGAAAGCTCCGCCGGTCGGCCACCGCGACGAGGTACTCGAGGTCCCTCAGGTTCATGACGCGAGGGCGTCGGCCGGGGCGCTCGTCCTGATGAGGTGGTCGAACGCGGCCAGGGACGCCGTGGCCCCCGCCCCCATCGAGATCACGATCTGCTTGTAGGGCACGGTCGTGCAGTCGCCCGCGGCGAAGACCCCCGGCACCGAGGTCGCGCCGTGGTCGTCGATCTCGATCTCGCCGCGCGGGGTCTGCGCGACGGCGCCCTCCAGCCACTCGGTGTTCGGCAGCAGCCCGATCTGGACGAACAGGCCGTCCACGCCGAGCCGATGCGCCTCGCCGCTGGTGCGGTCGTTGTACTCGACGCCCGTCACCTGCTGGCCGTCGCCGACGACCCCGGTGATGTGAGCGGACGTCACCACGTCGACGTTCGGCAGGCTGTGCAGCTTCCGGACGAGCACCTCGTCGGCCTTCAACTGGTCGAGGTACTCGACGACGGTCACGTGGCCGACGACGCCGGCCAGATCGATCGCCGCCTCGATGCCCGAGTTGCCCCCGCCGGCGACCGCGACGCGCTTGCCCTTGAAGAGCGGCCCGTCGCAGTGCGGGCAGAACGTGACGCCCTTGTTGCGGTACTCGTCCTCACCCGGGACGCCGAGCGTCCGGTAGCGCGCGCCCGTCGCGACGATCACGCTCTTGGCCTTCAGGGACGCCCCGCCGTCGAACTGCACGGTCACGAGGCCGTCGTCGCCGGCCGGGACGAGACCGGTCGCATGGGCCTGCTTCATGATGTCGACGTCGTAGGAGCGCACGTGCTCCTCCAGCGCCGCCCCCAGCTTCGGCCCCTCGGTGTACGGCACGGAGATGAAGTTCTCGATCGCCATGGTGTCCAGCACCTGGCCGCCGAACCGCTCGGCCGCGACGCCGGTGCGCAGCGCCTTGCGGGCCGCGTAGATCGCCGCGGTCGCGCCGGCCGGACCCCCGCCGACGACGAGCACGTCGAAGGCGTCCTTGGCGTTGAGGGCGTCGGCCGCCCGCTCGCCGGCCCCGGCGTCCAGCTTGGCGACGAAGTCGTCGATGTCCATCCGGCCCTGCCCGAAGAGCTCGCCGTCGGCGTAGATCGTCGGGACGGCCAGCACGTTGCGCTCGGCGATCTCGTCGGGGAACGCGCCGCCCTCGACCGCCGTGTGCCGGATCTGCGGGTTGAGCACGCTCATCGCGTTGAGCGCCTGCACGACCGTCGGGCAGTTCTGGCACGTCAGCGACATGTAGGTGACGAACTCGTGCGGCCCGAGCGCCTTCACCGCGTCGATCGTGGCCTGCTCGGCCTTCACCGGGTGGCCGCCGACCTGCAGCAGCGCGAGCACGAGGGAGGTGAACTCGTGGCCCATCGGGACGCCGGCGAAGCGCACCTCGACGTCGGTGCCCGTGCGCCGGATCGCGAACGACGGGGTGCGCTCGTTCGCCTCCTCGGTGACGGTCACCAGCTCGGACAGCGCGGCGATCTCGCCGAGCAGCTCGCGCGTCTGGGTCGACTTCGGGCCGTCGTCGAGCGAGGCGGCGAGTTCGATCGGCAGCTTCACCAGCTCGAGGTACTTCTTCAACTGGGCGGTGGCGTTGGCATCAAGCATGGGGTTCTCCTTCGGGCGATTCGGACGCCGACGCGACCGTCCGCGCGGGGCGATCACGGCGTCCACCAGGGGTGACGGGGTGACAAGGACCGGCGTCGAGGCGCGCCTCGCGCGGCCTCGTCGCCGGTCCTGCGAAGGGGTGGATCAGATCTTGCCCACGAGGTCGAAGGACGGGGTGAGGGTCTCCTCGCCTTCCTCCCACTTGGCGGGGCAGACCTCGCCCGGGTGGTTGCGCACGTACTGCGCGGCCTTCACCTTGCGCACCAGCTCGGTCGCGTTGCGGCCGACGCCCTCGGACGTCGTCTCGACGTACTGGATGATGCCGTCGGGGTCGATCAGGAACGTGGAGCGGTCGGACAGCCCCGACTCCGGACGCATGTTGTCGAAGTTCTCCGTGATGACGCCCTGCACGTCGCCGAGCATCGCGTACTGCACGGTGCCGACCTCGGGGGACGTCTCGTGCCAGGCCTTGTGCACGAAGTGGCTGTCGCGGCTCGCGGAGTAGACCTCGACGCCCAGGCCCTGGAGCTCGGCGTAGACGTCCTGCAGGTCGGCGAGCTCGGTCGGGCACACGAACGTGAAGTCGGCCGGGTAGAAGAAGACGATGTTCCACTTGCCCTGGAAGTCGTCGCTCGACACATCCACGAACGCACCGTTCTTGTAGGCGGTCGTCTGGAAGGGCTTGATCGGGGTGTTGATCAGGGACACAGGTTCGTACCTTTCATCGCGTTGTTCTGATAGGCAGGCTATATCTCTAGTCGGGCTGACTCAAAACCCCATCTATCAGTGGTCAGACCACCTGAGGGGTCGCCGCGGGGCGTCCGCGCTGGTCAGAGGCGGATTGACCCGTTCCGTTCGGATTTTTCACTCGGTGAAGTTCGATTCACGGGGTGAGATCGTCCTAGATGCGGGACGCCGCGGCGGCGCCGCGCGGAAAACTGTCAGGCCGCGGTGGTGGGGTTCTCTCCATGAGAACCCGGACGCCGCCGACTGCCGCCCGCGACCGCGGGCCCGCCGGCTCAGCCCTCGCCCGGCTCGATCAGGCCGCCGGAGTACGCGGCAACCACGAGGCCCGTCCGGTCGCGCGCCCCCGCCTTGGCCAGCAGCGCCGAGACGTGGGTCTTCACGGTTTCGGCGCTGACGTAGAGGGTCGCGGCGATCTCCGCGTTGCTCAGTCCGCGGGCGACGAGGGCCAGGACCTCCCGCTCGCGTGCGGTGAGCCGGTCGGCCCACGGGGCGCGACGGCGGCGCGGGCCGCCGACCAGGCGGCGGACGGCGTCCGGGAAGAGCAGGGAGTCACCCGCGGCGACCGTGCGGATGGCGCGGGCCAACTCGTCGGGGCGGGCGCGCTTCAGCACGAATCCGTGCGCGCCGGCGCGCAGGGCGTCGGCGACGTACTCGTCGTTCTCGAAGGTGGTGAGCACGAGCACGCGTGGGGCGTCGGGGCGGGCGACGATGCGGCGGGTCGTTGAGATGCCGTCGACGCGAGGGCCGCGGGCGTCCACGAGCACCACCTCGACCGGGGCGGGGTCGAGCGCCCCCCCC
>CALMAD010000209.1 GCA_937859105.1 uncultured Propionibacteriaceae bacterium | reverse complement strand
GCCGCCGCCGGGGGGTTTCCCGAACCGGCGCCCGCCGCGCCGCCGCGGCTTCTTCGGCACGCTCGTCCGGCTCGCCCTGTTCGTCGTCGCGCTCATGGTCGTGCTCTCGGTGCTGCGCGGGTTCGTCTCCGCGGCCGGGGAGCAGTCCGGGCAGCAGCCCGACACCCCCGGCCAGCCGGCCGAGGGGGGCTACGTCAACGAGGGCTACCAGCCGCCGCCGCCCGACATGAACCCGCCCGAGCTGCCCGCACCGTCGACGGTCGGCGAGGCCCGCAACCTGCTCAGGGCCAACCCGGTCTACGACCAGTCGGTGCCCGTGCCGACGAACTGCCAGATGGCGCGCATCGACCCGCGCACGGCGTCCCGCTCGCAGCTGCAGACCCACCTCAACGACCTCATGGGTTGCCTCATGACCGTGTGGGAGCCGCCGGTCACGTCCGCCGGCTTCCAGTTGCCGCGTCCGCCGGTTTACGTCTACGACCAGCCCATCCGGACGGCGTGCGGCGTCATGAAAGAGGTCAACGCCGCCTACTGCGCGGGCGACCAGCGCGTCTATTACGCGCAGCCGCTGCTGCGCGCCTTCCCGACGTCGGTGCAGCAGACGCCGTACGCGGCCGAGACGATCATCGCCCACGAGTTCGGGCACGCCGTCCAGGCGCGCACCGGCATCCTGATCTCCGACAAGGCGCTGGAGCAGCGGGCGTCGGCGAGCGAGGCGCGCCAGATGTCGCGCCGCGCGGAGACGCAGGCAGACTGCCTGAGCGCGCAATACGTCCGGTCGGTCGCGCAGTCGCAGAACCTGGGCGAGGCCAACCTCGAGCAGCTTCGCCAACTCGCCTGCAACATCGGCGATGACGTGCTCAGCGGCAACCCCGGCATCGACGAGGGCCACGGCCTGGGCCGCTCGCGGCAGGGCTGGTTCACCACCGGCCTGGGCAGCAGCCAGGTGGGCGTCTGCAACACGTGGGTCGCCCCGGCGTCCTCCGTGCGCTGAGAGCGCGGCCGGCGGCCACGCTCACCCGCGGACGCCGCCCGCAGGCCGCTCCTCGCCCGCCTCCTGCGGCCCGATCACCAGCGCCGTCGCGATGGCGGCCACACCCTCACCCCGGCCGGTGAGGCCGAGCCCGTCGGTCGTGGTCGCCGACACCGAGACCGGTGCCCCCAGCGCCTCCGTCAGGACGCCTTCGGCCTCGGCACGCCGCGCCGCCATCCGCGGCCGGTTGCCGATCACCTGGACGCCCACGCTGCCGATCTCGAACCCGGCCGCCCGGACGCGCCGGGCGCATTCCCGGACGAACGCCACGCCGCTGGCGCCCGCCCAGGCGGGGTCGCTCGTGCCGAAGTTGGAGCCCATATCACCCAGCCCGGACGCCGAGAACAGCGCGTCGCAGGCCGCGTGCGCGGCCACGTCGCCGTCCGAATGGCCGGCCAGGCCCTGCGGCTCGTCGGGAAAATGCAGCCCGGCCACCCGCATCGGGACGCCGTCGGCCAGCCGGTGGACGTCGGTGCCCACCCCGACCCGGACGCTCACGCCTCGACGCCGGACACGAGCGCCTCGGCGACGACGAGGTCGAGCGGGGTCGTGATCTTCAGCGCGGAGACGTCGCCCTCCACGAGCGTGGCGACCTCGCCGGCGAACTCGCAGGCGGCGATGTCGTCGGTGACGTCGAGTTGATGATCGGCGACGAGCCGGTGCGCCTCGATGAGGGTCTCGCGGTCGAAGCCCTGCGGCGTCTGCACGGCCCGCAGCAACGACCGGTCGATGGCGGCAGAGCCGACCTCGTTGCGCTGCCGGATCGTGTCCACGACCGGGACGACCGGCGTGACGGCCACCGCCCCGGCGGCCACCGCGTCCACCACCCGGGCGACCACCTCGACGGGCACAAGCGCCCGCGCGGCGTCGTGCACGAGGACGATCTGCGCGTGCTCCAGCCCCTCGACCTCCGCGAGCGCGACCAGCCCGTTCAGCACCGAATCCTGCCGGCGGTGGCCGCCTTCGACGAACGTCACCGGGACGGGCGCGTCGGCCAGGGCCGCCCTGAACGCCTCTTCAGTGCGGGGCGCGATGACGACGATCGCGTGGGTGCAGCCGCCGGCGGCCAACTGACGGACCGAGCGGGTGACCAGCGGGACGCCCGCGACGGTGCGGAGCGCTTTCGGCGTCTCGCCCCCGAGGCGAACGCCGGAACCGGCCGCCACCACCATGGCGACGACCGGTTCGGATGAGTTGTTGTCAGGCATCAGGCCAGACTAGGACGCGAGGACCTCATCGAGCATGACTTCCGCACGACCCTCCTCCACCTTTTCGGCGAGGGCGAGCTCGGAGACCAGGATCTGCCGGGCCTTCGCCAGCATGCGCTTCTCGCCGGCCGACAGGCCACGCTCACGCTCGCGGCGCCACAGATCGCGCACGACCTCGGCGACCTTCAGCACGTTGCCGGAGTGCAGCTTCTCGAGGTTGGCCTTGTAGCGGCGGGACCAGTTCGTGGGCTCTTCGGTATGGGGCGCACGCAGGACGTTGAAAACACGCTCGAGGCCGTCGGCGTCGACGACATCACGGACGCCCACCAGGTCGAGGTTGCACGCGGGAACACGGACCACCAGGTCGTTCTGCCCGACGATTCTCAACACGAGGTAGAGGCGTTCCTCCCCTTTGATGGTGCGGGTTTCGATGTCTTCGATGACGGCCGCCCCATGATTGGGGTAGACAACGGTTTCGCCGACAGTAAAAGTCATATGTGTGACCCCTTCCCTGCCATCCAGGGTATCACGGGCTTTCCCCTGAAGGAAACCTGAATCCACTAGCCAGAGGCACATTGGGGTCTTGACAAGGGGCGAAACGTCTGATCGGGGCGGGTCGCGGGCACGATCGCGCCCGATTGAAGACTACGCCTGGGGTGGGAAAACAACACTTGACTTGGCAACTTGCCAACCTCCGGACGCCTGACGGCCCAACCTCTGCCGCGGACGCCCCGCGTTCGTTATCCTGACGCCAGCCTCGTGTTCCGCCCAGTCAGGAGCCCCCATGCCCCGTTCCTCCCGCCCCACGCGCAGCTTCCGTGCGATGTCAGCCGCGCTGCTCGCCCTGGTCGCCCTCACGCTGGGCGGCTGCGGCATGAACGCGCAGACGCTGCAGTCGTACACCCCGGCGAACGGCGTGAACATCGACGACGACTTCCTCAAGGTGCGCAACCTGCTCATCATCGCGGACGCCTCGGGCCAGGGCCGGCTGTCGGCGTCCCTGGTCTCGCAGCAGACGAACGACCGCCTCACCGGCGTCGCCGGCACCGCGCTGAAGGACGACGGCACGCGCGCGGGCGCGCTCACCGTCGGCGCCGTGAACGTCGACCTGCCCGCCGGCCGCATGGTCGTGCTGACGGGCCCCGGCGTCGCCCCCATCGCCGTGTCGGGCGGCGACCTCAAGCCCGGGCTCACCGCCGAGTTGTCGCTGACGTTCGCCAACGGGTCGTCGCGAACGATCCAGGTGCCGGTGGCGGACGCCGCCGATCCGATCTTCTCGTCTGTCACGCCGCTGCCGACCGGCTCGCCGACGCCGGCGTCCTCCCCGACGGGGACCGCCTCGCCGACCGCGTCCCCGAGCCCCACGACGACGCCGTAGCGGGCGTCCGAACGCCACGAAACGCCGCGGGTGACCGCGGCGTTTCGTCGTGTCGGGGCCTACGGCGCTACTCACCGTAGGTGTCGATGTCGGAGAACAGGACGCTGACCGACTCGCCGTCGTGGATGCGGCGGATCGCCTCGCCGAACAGCGGGGCGACCGACAAGACGGTCAGGTGGTCGATCGGCTTGTCCTGGGGGACGGTGTTGGTCGTCACGACCTCCTGGACGCAGTCGAGGGCGTTCAGGCGCTCCACCGCTTGGCCCGTGAACAGCCCGTGGGTGCAGGCGACCGACAGGGACTTCACCTCGAGGTCGCGCAGCTTCTCGATGAGGGTGACGATCGACCCGGCGGTCGCGATCTCGTCGTCGAGCAGGATCGCGTCCTTGCCGGCGACGTCGCCGACGACCGTGTCGATCACGACCTTGTCGTCCGCCTGCCGACGCTTGGAGCCGGCGGCCACCCCCACCCCGAGCATGCGCGCGAAGTTGTTGGCCTGCTTCGCGTTGCCGAAGTCGGGCGACACGACGACCGCGTTCGACAGGTCGCGGCTCTTGAAGTGCGAGGCGATCACGGGGAGGGCCGTGAGGTGATCGACCGGCACCGAGAAGAACCCGTGCACCTGTTCGGCGTGCAGCGCCATCGTCACGACCCGCGTCGCCCCGGCGGCCGACAGGAGGTCGGCCACGAGGCGTCCGCCCAGGGAGATGCGGGGCGCGTCCTTCTTGTCCGACCGCGCGTAGGCGTAGTGCGGCATCACGACGTTGACGTGCGCGGCCGACGCGCCGCGGGCGGCGTCCACCATCATCAGGAGTTCCATGAGGTTCTCCTGCGTGGGCGGGACGAGCGGCTGGACGATGTAGACGTCCTTCTGCCGGCAGTTCGCGCGCAACTGCACCTGCATGCAGTCGTTGCTGAACCGGGTGAGGCGGGAGGGGCTGAGCTCGACCCCGAGGATGTCGCACAACTCGTGGGCGAAAGACCGGTGTGCGTGCCCCGAGAACACGACGATGTTGTCCGTCACGGGGTTGGAGTCTAACGGTCGGCCCGGGGCGGACCGGGGCAGTCCACGAACCCCGTCAGGCGTCGAACTTGTACCCGAGCCCGCGGACGGTGACGAGCGCCACCGGGTTCGCCGGGTCAGGCTCGATCTTGGCGCGCAGGCGCTTGACGTGGACGTCGAGGGTCTTGGTGTCCCCCACGTAGTCGGCGCCCCAGATGCGGTCGATCAGCTGGCCGCGCGTCATGACGCGCCCCGAGTTGCGCAGCAACATCTCGAGCAGTTCGAACTCCTTCAGGGCGAGACGCACCGGCTCGCCGTCGACCCAGACCTCGTGCCGCTCGACGTCCATCCGGACGCGGCCCGCCTCGATCACGTCCGGCATCAGGTCGCTGTCGCTGCCACGCCGCAGGACCGCCCGGATGCGGGCGGCCAACTCGCGGTGGCTGAACGGCTTCGTCACGTAGTCGTCGGCCCCGAGCTCTAGCCCCACGACCTTGTCGATCTCGGAGTCGCGGGCCGTCACCATGATGATCGGCACCGAGCTGCGCTGGCGGAGGCGGCGGCAGACCTCGGTGCCGGACAGGCCGGGCATCATCAGGTCCAGCAGCACGATGTCGGCGCCGTGGCGCTCGAACTCGGCCAGGCCCGCCTCGCCGTCGGACGCGGCCACCACCTCGAATCCTTCCTTCGTGAGCATGTAGCTGAGGGCGTCACGGTACGACTCCTCATCCTCGATGATCAGGACGACGGTCATTGATCTTCCTCCGGTTCGGTGTCGGGCGCGGCCACGGACGGCAGCCTGAGCGTGAAGGTGGAGCCGCTGCCGAGCCTGCTCCACACGGTGACGGTGCCGCCGTGCCCCTCGGCGACCTCGCTGACGATCGACAGCCCGAGCCCCGTTCCGCCCGTCTCGCGGCTGCGCGCGTAGTCGGCCCGGTAGAAGCGCTCGAAGATGCGCGCCTGGTCCTCGGGCGCGATGCCGATGCCGTTGTCGGAGACGGCGACGTCGACGTGCTCGACCCCGTCGACCATCGACGTCCGGGTGCTCACGACGACGCGCCCGCGGGCGTCCGAGTAGGCGATCCCGTTCGTGACGAGATTCGACACCGCGGTGACGAGTTGCCCGGGGTCACCGAGCACCCACAGCCCCTCCTGGAGGCTGGAGGTGAGGCTGACGTCGCGGGCGTCCGCCAGCTGACGGCAGCGGTCGAGCGCGAGCGAGACGAACTGGTTGACCTCGACCGGCTCGGCGGCGGCCAGCGGGCTTTCGCCCTGCAGCTTCGACAGCGTGATGATCTGGCTGATGAGGTCGGTAAGGCGCTGACTCTCGGCCATGATCTTGCCGGTGAACCGGCCGACGGCCTCGGGGTCGTCCGCCGCCTCCCGGGCCGCCTCGGCCAGCAGCGAGATGGCCCCGACCGGCGTCTTCAGCTCGTGCGTGGCGTTCGACATGAAGTTGCGGCTCGACTCGCGCATGCGCAGGGCCTGGGCCCGGTCGTCGGCGACGACGAACACGCGGCCGAGCGACAGGGGCAGCACGCGCACGGACAGTTGCGCGCCCGTGGCGGTGCGACCGCGCCCCTTTTTGAGGTCGAGGTTCACCGACGCCATCTCCCCGTCGCGGCGCACGTCGCGCACCAGATCCAGCAGCGCCGGGATCACGACACGCGTGCCTCGGACGACCCCCATCTTCTCCGCGGTCTCGTTGGCGCACACGATGTCGTCGTGGGGGCCGAGCAGCGTGGCCCCGGCGCGCACCGCGTCCAGGATCGAGACGAGGTCGGCCACCGGAAAATCAGGGACCTCCGGGGGCGGCGGGGTGCGGCGTCTCCGCACGAGGGTGAGGACCAGCAGGGCGACGAGGGCCCCCACGACGGCGCCCAAACCGGATGCGATCACGGGGCTCACAAGAGCGATCATAGGGGCGTTCCGGACGCCGGCAGCACGCGGGCGGGCGCTGACAGTGGAGCCACCCCGAGCGTTCACGTAACGTTCACCGCACGGGCGGGATGGGGGTTCGCCGCGACCGTCCGGTGACCGATAATGTCGAGCGGTCGCGGACAGCCCCCTGTCGGCGGCGGCTGACCCCGACTCGAAGGAATCCTTATGCGCGCTAGCTACCACGAGGCGTTGACCTCGGTCAGCAACGATCTGGTCGACATGACCGAACGCGTCCGGTCGGCGGTGGGCCTGGCGACCAAAGCCCTCCTGGACGCCGACCTGCCGGCCGCCGAGCAGGTCATCTCCGACGACTCGCACCTCGACTCGCTCCACGACGACCTGGAGACCCGCTGCTTCGGCCTGCTGGCCCGCCAGTCGCCCGTCGCCGGCGAGCTGCGCACGCTCGTCGCCGCGCTGCGCATGGTCGCCGACCTCGCCCGCATGGGCGACCTCGCCGCCCACATCGCCAAGATCGCCCGCATGCGGTACCCGAACGTCGCGGTGCCGGACTCGATGACCCCCAACTTCCAGCGCATGTCGCAGCTCGCCGAAGAGATGGTCGCCACCGCCGGCCGCACCCTCCGCGACCAGAACGTGCTCGACGCCGAGAAGATGGCCGAGCACGACGAGGAGATCGACGAACTGCGCACCATGCAGTTCCGCGAACTGCTGAACGACACGTGGCCCCACGGCGTCGAGGCGGCCGTCGACTGCGCGCTGCTGGGCCGCTACTACGAGCGCATCGCCGACCACGCGGTGCTGCTCGGCTCCCGCGTCATCTACATCGTGACCGGCCTCCACCCCGAGGGCGAGAACTGGACCATCGCATAACCCCTGGTCAGAGCCGAGGCAACGCAGAGTAGCGCCGAGGCAACCCGCGGCGTCCCCTCACCGAGGTGGACGCCGCGTTCGTTCGCCGTACGTTGCTCGTACCGCCTCACGAAAGGTTCACCGTGGAAACCACCGCCGCCCGCATCCGCTCCGCCCGCCAGCGCGCCGGGCTCTCCCAGTCCCAGCTCGCCGACAGGCTTTCGGTGAGCCGCCAGGCAGTCACCAGTGGGAGAACGGCGGGGGCCTGCCCGACGTCGAGAACCTCAAGGCCATGGCGCGCCTGTTCGACGTGAGCGTCGACTACCTGCTCGTCGACACCTCGCCGGACTCCCCCACGGCCACGACCCTGCGCCAGCCCATCGACCTCGCCTCATACGCGCCGCACCGGATCCGCGGCAAGCTCGTCGGGTCGCGCGCGCACGCCGCCGTGCTCGACGCCTACCCGGACGCGAGCGGGGTCTGGGCCCTCAGCCGCGTCCTGGAGACGACACGGAAGCAAAACGTGGTCGAGTTGCTCAGCGCCCTCGCGATCGACACCCCGTTCGGCCTCTTCGGGACCACGGACGCCGTCAACAACCACGACGCGTACTACCTGGTCACCAAGCCGCACCAGCAGGTGCTCGTCCGGGTCGGGAAGCACGAGCTGGAGAGCCGCGAACTGAACGAGACGATCACCGCGGCGTCCTTCACCCTGGGCCACGACCGGTTCCGCCGGACCACGCAGGTGCGTTGAGCCGACAAGCGAACGCCCGCGGCGTCCAAGATCGGAC
>CALMAD010000208.1 GCA_937859105.1 uncultured Propionibacteriaceae bacterium | reverse complement strand
TGCAGCGCCCCTTGACGAGGATTTCGTCGCACGCGGCGACGATCACGTCGGCGAGATCGCAAGGAGTCGTGTGCAGTTCCTTGTTGGCGAGGGCCGATGCCTTCTTCACTTGAACCATGCCTCGGATGAACTCGGGCTGTTCGTTCATGCTCCGGCCGGAGATCTGAAAGTTCTCCAAAGCTCGGAGGGCGTGGATTCCGTAGTACTTGTCGTCGGGAACTTCGCGTTGTCCGAGAAGGTCTTCTTCGACCCGAGTGCCCATTAGTTCGCTCCTAGCGCTGCACGGTGACGACCGCCCCCGGTTCCCGCGGGGGCGTCGCTGCACTATGCGGTCGGACCGGTAGGACCGGTTGCTATCATGAGACCACTCCGGCCCACTCGTGTCAAAGTCGTCTCGGCCTATTGCATCGGTCATAGGGCCATGGCAAGGGTGTTTGCCGGGCTGCGCGGAGTTCGTCGTCGAGGCTAGGGTCGGTTCGTCTCTGGTCGGACCAGCAGTGGATCGCCATCAAGCAGAGGGGTTCGGGTATGGGTGCGTCGGAGGTCGGCGGGGTGCGCAAGTCCGATCTTCTGGCGCGCGAGTTCCAAGGCCGGATAGCCGAGGGAGCGTGGCCAGCCGGCTCGAAGCTCCCCTCGGAGCGCGAGTTGGCGCGTGCCTTCTCGGTCGGCAGGGCCGCGGTGCGCGAGGCGCTCAAGGTGATGCAGCTCGCGGGGGATATCGAGACGCGGCTGGGTGAGGGGAGCTTCGTCGTCGAGGCCCGCAGGGGGGCGGATCGCGGTGTCGAACTCGTCGCCGGGCAGACCATCATGGAGGGGCTGGAGGCGCGTCAGGCGCTGGAGATCGCCTCCGGCGTCCTGGCCATGCGTCGTGCCAGCAGGTCCGACCGCCTCAAGATCAGGGCCGCCATCGCCGAGATGGAGGAGGCCCTGGGGGGCGATGACCACCAGTGGTACCTGAGTTGCACCTTCGACCTGCACGAGCTCATCGCCAAGGCGTCCCACAACGAGTTCCTCATGCGGACCACCGACGAATACGTGGCACCGATGCGCCGCGACGAATGGCTTCTCAGCGTGAACTACGACCCCGACGTGGCGGCCCGTTCGCTCGCACTGCACCGGGGGATCGTCGCGGCGTTGCTGGACGGAGACGAAGGGGGCTTCGTGCGCGCCGTCTGCGAGCACTACGAGGATTACCCGCCGTTGCGTCACCGGGGCGTCGAGGGCGCCCCGGTCGTTCCGGAGGGCTGAACTCGGCGCGTGCGCGCCCAGCCGTGACGGCGAGGGCGAGGCGGGGCCGGAAGGGGCGTCCGGTCCCCGCCGATTTCCGCCAGCACTGAGGGCACGGTAGAGTATTCAACTGCCGTCACGACGGCCGCGGACGCCCAAGAGCTCCCACGGCGGTTCAACCGCCGGGCCCGCCGGGGCAGGGAGCGCCGCGCAACGGGAAACCGAGAGGAGAGCAGTTCGTCATGGACGCTGCCGAGAAGAAGAAGATTATCGAAGAGTACGCGACCGTTCCTGGGGATACGGGCTCTCCCGACGTCCAGGTGGCGCTGCTGACCAAGCGCATCGCGCACCTGACCGAGCACCTGAAGGAGCACAAGGGCGACCATCACAGCCGTCGCGGGCTGATGCTGATGGTCGGCCAGCGCCGTCGGCTGCTGAACTACATCGCCCAGCAGGATGTCGAGCACTACCGCTCGCTGATCGCCCGGCTGGGGCTGCGCCGGTGACATCCGGCTCGTGCTGAGGGAGTGGCCTTCGAAGGCCGCTCCCTCGTCGTACGTCCGGAGGTCTCCGCAACCGCGCCGCCGCGCAGCGCGGCGGCTCCGAACTCGCCCCCCTCGTCGCTAGCGTCGGGGTGGGTCGCGCACAACTGCACAACCGAACGTCGACCTCTGCCCGACCGTGGTGTCGGTCCTCGGTAGTGGCTCTCGGGCCGGCCGCACCAGCGGCGTCCCGTGGGCCTCGATCGAAGACCGCGTCAGGTCCGGCGGGGGCGACTCCCCCAACGAAAGGACACTTCCATGGCTATGGAGGGACCCGATCTCCATTACACCGAGGCCGTCATCGACAACGGCAGCTACGGCAAGCACGTCGTCCGCTTCGAGTCGGGCCTGCTGGCCCGCCAGGCGAACGGCTCCGCGGCCGTCTACCTGGACGGCGACACGATGCTGCTGTCGGCGACGACCGCCCAGAACAACCCCCGCGACGCGATCGACTTCTTCCCGCTGACGGTCGACGTCGAAGAGCGCATGTACGCCGCGGGCCGCATCCCCGGCTCGTTCTTCCGGCGTGAGGGGCGCCCGAGCGAGGGCGCGATCCTCGCCGCGCGGCTCACCGACCGCCCGCTGCGCCCCTGCTTCGTCAAGGGGCTGCGCAACGAGGTCCAGGTCGTCATCACGGTGATGGCGCTGAACCCGAACGTCCGCTACGACGTGCTCGCGATCAACGCGGGGTCGGCGTCCACGACGCTGGCGGGCCTGCCGTTCTCCGGCCCGGTCGGCGGCCTGCGCATCGCCCTCATCGGCGACCAGTGGGTGGCGTTCCCGACGGTCGAGCAGAGCGCCGACGCGACGTTCGAGATGGCCATCGCGGGCCGCGTCCTGCCCGACGGGGACGTCGCGATCATGATGGTCGAGGCCGAGTCGACCGAGCGCACGTGGAATCTCGTGAAGTCGGGCCGCCAGGCTCCGACGGAGGAGGTCGTGACGCAGGGCCTCGAGGCGGCCAAGCCGTTCATCAAGGCGCTGTGCGACGCGCAGGTCGAGCTGTCGCAGATGCTGCCGAAGGCCACCAGCGCCTTCCCGGTGTTCAAGGACTACGAGCCCGACGTCTTCGAGGCCGTCGAGCGCGCCGGCGCCGAGCGTCTCGGCATCGTGATGAGCATCGCGGGCAAGCAGGAGCGCGAGACGTCCACCGAGTCGCTGCTCGCCGAGCTGCACAGCGAGCTCGACGGCCAGTTCGCGGGCCGCGAGAAGGAGATCACCGGTGCGTTCCGCGCGTTGACGAAGAAGGTCGTCCGCCGCAAGACGCTCACCGAGCAGGTGCGCATCGACGGCCGCGGCGTCCGTGACATCCGGACGCTGTCGGCGGAGGTCGGCGTCCTGCCGCGCGTCCACGGCTCGGCGCTGTTCATGCGCGGCGAGACCCAGATTCTGGGTGTCAGCACGCTGAACATGCTCGACATGGAGCAGAAGCTCGACACGCTCTCGCCGGAGACGACGAAGCGGTACATGCACAACTACAACTTCCCGCCGTACTCCACGGGCGAGACCGGCCGCGTCGGGTCGCCGAAGCGGCGCGAGATCGGCCACGGCGCGCTCGCCGAGCGCGCGCTGCTGCCGGTGCTGCCGACGCGCGAGGAGTTCCCCTACGCGATCCGGCAGGTGTCGGAGGCGCTCGGCTCGAACGGCTCGACCTCGATGGGCTCGGTCTGCGCGTCCACGCTGTCGCTGCTGAACGCGGGCGTCCCGCTGAAGGCGCCGGTCGCGGGCATCGCCATGGGCCTCATGAGCGAGGACATCGACGGTGAGACCCACTACGTCGCGCTCACCGACATCCTGGGCGCCGAGGACGCCATGGGCGACATGGACTTCAAGGTGGCCGGCACGCGTGACTTCGTCACCGCGCTGCAGCTCGACACGAAGCTCGACGGCATCCCGGCGTCGGTGCTCGGCGGTGCGCTGCTGCAGGCCCGCGAGGCCCGGCTGACGCTGCTCGACGTGATGGGCGAGGCCATCGACGTGCCCGACGAGATGAGCCCGTTCGCGCCGCGCATCATCACCGTGAAGATCCCGGTCGACAAGATCGGCGAGGTGATCGGGCCCAAGGGCAAGGTCATCAACCAGATTCAGGACGACACGGGCGCGAACCTCTCGGTCGAGGAGGACGGCACGATCTACATCGGCGCCGACAACGGGGAGGCCGCCGAGGCGGCCCGCGCGATGGTGAACGCCATCGCCAACCCGACCATGCCCGAGAAGGGCGAGCGCTACCTGGGCACGATCGTGAAGATCATGCCGTTCGGTGCGTTCGTCTCGCTGCTGCCCGGCAAGGACGGCCTGCTCCACATCAGCAAGCTGCGCGGCCTCAACGGCGGCCAGCGCGTCGAGAATGTGGAGGACGTGGTGAGCGTCGGCCAGAAGTTGCAGGTCGAGATCACCGAGGTCGACGATCGCGGCAAGCTCTCGCTCGCCCCGGTCGAGGAGGAGAAGGCGGAGAAGTCGGAGGCCCCGGCCAACGCCTGATCGTCCCTCGGACGCC
>CALMAD010000207.1 GCA_937859105.1 uncultured Propionibacteriaceae bacterium | reverse complement strand
GACCGACCCGGACGCCGTCGCCGCGGCCGTCCAGGGACAGGACGTCGTCTACGCCAACCTGGCCGGTCGCATGGCGGACGCCGCCCGGACGATCGTCACCGCGATGGACGCCGCGGGCGTCCGGCGGCTGATCTTCATCAGCTCGATGGGGGTCGACGACGAGATCCCTGGGCAGCACGTCGGGCCCGTGCTCGACCCGTACCGCGAGGCCGCCCGGGTCGTCGAGGCGTCCGACCTGGACTACACGCTGATCCGGCCCGCGTGGCTGAGCGACTCCCGCGAGATCGCCTACGGGACGACGACAAAACCCCAACCCTTCGAGAACGCCGACGCCACGGTGTCGCGCCGCAGTGTCGCGGACCTGATCGTCCGGCTCGTGACCGAGCCGGGGCTCGGCGTCCGGGAGAGCCTCGGGGTGCATCACTCCTGATGCCGGCGACCGTCCGCGGGGCGTCCCTGGGGACGGTCGCGCGGGCCGGTGCACCCGTGGGGGTGCACCGGTACCGTCGGCGTCCGGGTAGCGTGGGGCGGCAACGAACGCCGCGACGCCGAAGGGGGCAGCGACCGTGTCCGACCAGGGAGAACGCCACGCGACGACCGAGTCCCACGAGACCGGGCGCTCGCAACTGCAGCCCGACGACGCCACCGGCGGCGACATCCTCGTCGAGGTGATGCGCGAGGCCGGCGTGGAGGTCGCGTTCGGGGTGGTCAGCATCCACAACCAGCCGCTCGTGGAGGCGATCGACCGCGAGCTGCGGTTCGTGCCCGTGCGGCACGAGGCGTCCGCGGTGAACGCGGCCGACGGGTACGCGCGGGCGACGGGCGGCATCGGGGTGGCGATCACGTCCACGGGCACGGGCGCGGGCAACGCGGCCGGGTCGATGCTGGAGGCCCTGACCGCCGAGAGCCGGGTGCTGCACGTCACCGGCAACATCAACGTCGACCTCATCGGGGAGGGCAAGGGCGCCTACCACGAGGTGCCCCGGCAGCTCGCCATGCTGCAGGCGGTCTCGGCGCACGCGATCCGCATCCAGACGGCCCGGCAGGCGCGGGCGGTGCTGACCGAGGCGGTCGACCTGCTGTCCACGCCGCCGTTCGCCCCGGTGAGCGTCGACTGGCCGATCGACCTGCAATACACCGCCGACCCCGACGCCCAGAACAAGGTCGTCGAGCGCGAGCCGCGGCTCCGTCCGGCGGCGCGCCGCGACCTCGAGCGGGCGGCCGCGACGATGCGCCAGGCGAAGCGTCCGCTGATCTGGGCCGGCGGGGGAGCCCGGCGCGTGGGGCGTCCGCTGGCCGACCTCGCCGAGGCGTGGGGCGCCGGCGTGCTCACCGGCGCGAACGGGCGCGGTTCGATCCCCGAGGATCACCCGCTGTGCATCGGCAATTTCGCCGCCGACGAGGCGCTCGAAGGGCTGCTTGAGGACGCCGACTGCCTCCTGACGATCGGCAGCCACCTGCGCGCCAACGAGACGCGCACCTTCGGGCTGCCGCTGCCGGCCGAGCACATTCAGATCGACCTGGACGCCGACGCGATCGGCCGCAACTTCCCCGTCACCGTCGGGCTGCGGGGCGAGGCGTCCGTCACGGTGCCCGCCCTGCTCGACGAGCTCGGCTCCACGAGCCCGGACGCCGACTGGGCCGGCCGGGTGGCCGAGGCCGCGGCGGCCGCCCGCCGGGCCCATCGGAAAGACATCGGCGCCTACGCGGCGATCTGCGACGCGATGCGGAAGCGGCTGCCGCGCCGCTCGCCCATCGTGCGCGACGTCACCGTGCCCGGCAGCTCGTGGGGCAACCGGCTGCTGCCCGTCTACGACCCGACGGACAACCTGTACGCCGCCGGCGGCGGCATCGGGCAGGGGCTCGGCATGGCGATCGGCGCGGCCTGCGCCCGCCCGGACGCCCCCGTGCTCGCGATCATCGGCGACGGCGGCCTCGCCGTGCACCTCGGCGAGCTCGCGGTGCTGGGCGCCGGGCGCCCGCACGTGATCGTCGCGCTGTTCAACGACGGCGGCTACGGCGTGCTGCGCAACCTGCAGGACGCCCAGGATTCCCCGCCCCGCGGCGTCGACCTGCACACCCCCGACTTCGGGCTGCTCGCCGAGTCGATGGGCGTGCGACACAAGGCCGTCAGCGACCCGGACGCCTTCGACAAGGCCCTCAAGAAAGCCGTCAAGCGCGGCGGCCCGACGCTGATCGAGATCGACGTGCCCGCCCTGCGGCCGCGCCCGCGCGCCTTCGTGCCGCCCGTCACGGTTCCGTGAGGCCGGCCAGGTAACGCCCCGTGACCGACGCGGGGTCGGCGGCGACCTGCCGCGGCGTCCCCGTCGCGACGATGCGCCCGCCGGACGCCCCGCCGCCCGGCCCGAGGTCGATGACGTAGTCGGCGTTCGCGATGACGTCGAGGTCGTGCTCGATCACGACGACGGTCGCCCCGCGCTCGACCAGCCGATCGAGCACGCCGAGCAGCACCCGCGTGTCGAGGGGATGCAGGCCGACGCTCGGCTCGTCGAGCACGAACACCGCGTCCGACTGATCTCGGTCCAACTCGTTCGCGAGCTTGAGCCGCTGCGCCTCGCCGCCCGACAGCGCCGGGGTGTCTTCGCCGAGCGTCAGGTAACCGAGCCCCAGATCGGTGAGGGTCTGCAGCTTGCGCCGGACCTTCTTCAGGCCCGCCAGCGCCTCGGACGCCTCCCGCACCGTGAGGCCCAGCAGCTCGGGCAACGACAGGTCGCCCGCTCCCTTCGTGCCCCTCACCACGTCGTACGCCGCCATCGCGTACCGGCTGCCCTCGCAGTCGGGGCACGGGATGTCGACGTCGGGCAGAAACTGCACGTCGAGCGACACCTGCCCGGTGCCCTCGCAGCGCGGGCACCGCAGCGATCCGGTGTTGTACGAGAAGTCGGACGCCTTCAGCCCCCGCTCGCGCGCCCCGTCGGTGGTCGCGTAGGCGCGGCGCAGGTCGTCCAGCACCCCGCTGTACGTCGCGACGGTCGAGCGGACGTTCGTGCCGATCGGCGTGGCGTCCACCACGTTCACCCGGCCGATGCCGGGCGCGTCGAGCCGGGCGACGTGCGCGGGCAGCGGCCCCCCGGACGCCGCCGCCTGCAGCCCGGGCACCAGGCTCTCCAGCACCAGCGTCGTCTTGCCGGAGCCGGAGACGCCGGTGATGGCCGTGAGGCGTCCCTGAGGGATCTCCGCCTCCAGCGCATGCACGGTGTGCAGCGGCGTGGTGGCGAGCCGCAGGCGGCCGGCGTCGTACAGGTGCTCGACCTCCGCCTGTTCTCGGACGACCAGCTTCTCGCGGCCCGCCAGGAAGCCCCCGATGAGGGACGCCGGGTCGCTCGCCAGATCGTCGACCGTGCCGCTCGCGACGACCGTGCCGCCGTCGCCGCCCGAGCCGGGGCCCAGCTCGATCAGCCACTCGGCCTCGCGCAGCAGTTGGACGTCGTGGTCGACCAGCACCACCGAGTTGCCCGAGCCCCTGAGGTCGTGGATCACCCCGAGCAGCCCGTCGACGTTCGACGGGTGCAGCCCGATGGACGGCTCGTCGAGCACGTAGAGCACCCCGGTCGTCTCGTTGCGGACGGCGCGGGCGAGCTGCACCCGCTGGCGCTCACCCGTGGACAGCGTCGACCCGGCCCGATCAAGGCGGAGGTACCCCAGGCCCAGCTGGGTGAGGCGGCGCGCCATCTGAAGCAACTGGCCGACGACCTGACGGGCCATGCGGCGCATGTCGGCCGGCAGCGTCGGCTCGACCGTGGGCGCCCAGGCGACGAGCTCGTCAAGGGTCTTGACCGTCGCCTCGGCGAGGTTGATGCCGGCCACCTCGGGCTCGCGCGCGGCGGCGCTGAGCCGGGTGCCGTGACAGTCGGGGCACTGGCGCGCGGTGATGAACCGGTTGACCCGGCTCAGCCCGCGCTCGGTGGTGGCCTTGCTCAGCGCCTCTTCCACCGCGCGCCGCGCGTTGCGATAGGTGAAGTCGAGCTCGAACAGCTTGCCCGACTTCGACGGGACCGAGATGTGCCGCTTCTCGTCCGCCCCGTTCATCACGATGTCGCGCTCGGCGTCGGTGAGCTGGTCGTACGGCACGTCGATGCGGACGCCGTAGGCCTCGGCCACCTGGGGCATCACCGTCAGCCCGAACATGCCCCACGGGGCGACGGCCCCGTCGGCGATCGTGCGGCCCGGATCGGGCACCAGGGACGCCTCGTCGACCTCGCGCACCGTGCCGGTGCCCTGGCACGTGGGGCAGGCGCCCCCGGAGTTGAACGCCAGCGCCTCGGCGCCGAGCGGCCGGAACGCCTCGCCGCACACCGGGCACGTGAGCGGGAGGTCGGCGGCCACGTCGATCGTCGGTGCGAGCCGGTGCCCGTTCGGGCAGACGTGCGAGGCGAGCCGGGAGAACATGACCCGCAGCACGTTGAGCAGTTCGGTGGAGGTGCCGAAGGTGCTGCGCACCCCCGGGACGCCGGGCCGCTGCCGCAGCGCCAGCGCGGCCGGGATGTGCCGGACGCTGCTCACCGCCGCCCGCGCGGCGTGCGACATGCGCCGCCGCGTATAGGTCGACAGCGCCTCGATGTAGCGGCGCGACCCCTCCGCGTACAGCACGCCCATCGCCAGCGACGACTTGCCCGACCCCGACACGCCCACGATCGCCACGAGCCGGTCGAGGGGGACGTCGACGTCGACCGCCTTCAGGTTGTGCACGCGGGCGCCGCGCACCTCGATGGCCGACGGCGAGAGGTCACTGACCGCGGCGTTCGCCGTGCTGGGCCGCGTGGTGGGTTCCATGCCCCGCAGTCTGGCACGGGCGTCCGACATTTCTCGGCGTCCGGTCGCCTGGCCGGCGTTCACGCCGAACGTCTACCGTGGCCGCCTCGGCGTCGAAACCGCCGTTCAGGAACGTCTCGACGGCGGCGTCCGCGTGGGCCTGGCGCAGATCGGCCAGGATGATCTTCTTGCCGGGCCCGACCCGGCGTGCGATGGCCTGGCCGATGAGGCCGGCTCCGACGACGACCACGACATCCATGGTTTCTCCTCTTCTCTTGGGTGGGGGGCGCGCCTTCAGGGAACGCGCGCGTCGTACACCGCTCGGTCTCAGGGGCGGAGCAGCACCTTGATGGCGCGGCGGTCGTCCATGGCCTCGTAGGCCTCCGCGACCCGCTCCAGGGGCAACTCCAGGTCGAACACCCGGCCCGGCTCGATCTCGCGCTTCCACACCAGGTCGAGCAGGCGAGGCAGGTAGGCGCGCACGGGGGCGACCCCGCCGTGGAAGCCCTTGTTGTCCCAGAACATCGGGTCGACGGGCAGCTCGCCGTGCGGGACGCCGAGGAGGCCGATCATCCCGCCGGGCCGGCATGCGGCGACGGCGGTCGCCCGGGCGTCCTCGGTGCCGACGCACTCGATCACGCAGTCGGCGCCGATGCCGTCGGTGAGGTCCCGGACAGCCGCGAGGCCCGCGTCCCCTCGCTCGGCGACGATGTGGGTCGCGCCGAAGGCGGTCGCGATCGCCTGGCGGTCGGCGTGCCGGGACATCGCGATGATCGTCACCGCGCCCAACTGCGACGCGGCCAGCACCGCCGACAACCCGACTGCGCCGTCGCCGACGACCACCACGGACGACCCCGGCCCGACCCCCGCCGACACCGCCCCGTGCCACCCGGTGCAGGCGACGTCGGAGAGGGCCAGCAGGCTGGGGACGAGGTCGTCGTCCGGCTGCTCGGGGGTGGCGAGCAGCGTGCCGTCGGCGTTCTGGACGCGGATCAACTCGGCCTGGCAGCCGTCGTAGCCGGTGCGGTTCAGGCAGTTGGCGTGCGCGCCCTTGCGGCACACCGGACACAGGTTGTCGCTCGTGGTGAACCCGCCGACGACGAAGTCGCCGACGGCGACGCTCCGCACCGCCGAGCCGACCTCGGTGACGACCCCCACGTATTCGTGGCCGATCGGGGTGGGTTCCGGCACCGGCGCGATGCCGCGGTAGCGCCACAGATCCGAGCCGCAGACGCACGTGGCGACCGTCCGCACGACGGCGTCCGTGGGCTCGATGATGGTCGGGTCCGGACGGTCCTCGCAACGGACGTCCCCGGCTCCGTGGATGATGGCTCCTCGCATGGGCCCAGCTAACCGCGTTCTCACGCGGCGCGACAGGTGTGCACGAGCCCGGTCATGTCAGTCACTGGCTCCCCGGACGCCCGCCGCCTACGGTCGGGGCATGGACAACAAGGCGGAGGTCCGCGACTTCCTGGTCACCCGGCGCGCCAGGATCACCCCCGAGCAGGCCGGCCTGCCCGCGTGGGGCGGCCACCGACGGGTCGCGGGGCTGCGCCGCGAGGAGGTCGCGCTGCTCGCCGGCGTCAGCGCCGACTACTACACGCGCCTGGAGCGCGGCAACCTCGCCGGCGTCTCCGAGCAGGTGTTGGACGCCTTGTCCGACGCCCTCCGGCTCGACGAGGCCGAGCGCACCTACCTGGCCGAGCTGGCCCGCGCGGCGTCCCGTCCCGCCGGGCGAGCGGGGCGTCCGCGGGCGCGGATCGTCCGGCCCAGCGTGCACTGGTTGCTCGACCAGATGGACTCCACCCCCGCCTACGTCCGGAACGCGCGCACCGACCTGCTCGCGGCCAGCCCCCTCGGACGCGCGCTGTACGCGCCCCTGTTCGCCGACGAACGCCCGAACGTGCTGCGCTTCCTGTTCCTCAACACGGACGCGGGGGAGTTCTTCATCGATCGGGACGCCGTCGCCGCGCAGGCGGTCGCGACGCTGCGGATGGCGTCGGGGGAGAATCCGCACGACCGCAGCATCGCGCAACTGGTGGGGGAGCTGTCGACGCGCTCCGACGAGTTCGGTCGTCTGTGGGCCGCTCACGACGTCCGGCAGCACCGGACGGGGACCAAGCGTTTCCACCACCCGGTCGTCGGCGACCTCACGCTCTCCTACGAATCGATGGCGCTCGTGGCGGACCCCGGGTTGGTCCTAAACGCGTACGCGGCGGAGCCCGGCAGCCCCAGCGCCGAGGCGCTCGACCTGCTGGCGTGCTGGGCGGCCAAGCTCCCGGAAACACCGAATTCCGCGGGACAATTGATATAGCGGAAAAGTTATGTAGCGACACGCGGGGGCCATGTCACCTTTTTTGGGGACAGGGATGTCGCTCGTTTGGGGACGTATGTGCTGTTCTGGCGCCCCTCGAAGCCGTAGGATAAGCGAAGAAGACACGATGTCTCTAACCCTTCTGGGAGGGCGCGCGGGACCAACCGGCAGAGCCGGTCTGCGTGAGGAGACGGAGATACGAGGGGGACCATTGCCTAAGATCACTGCGCCGACGGTGAAGGAACATCGCGAAGCAGTCTTGAACAAGCTCGTGGACGCCGCCGAGGCGATCCTGCGGGGCGACGGCTCGACGCAGCTCACCGCTGGCGCCGTCACCGCGCAGGCGGGCATCGCGAGGAACAGCATCTACCGCTACGTCGACTCCGTGGACGACCTCCGCGGGCTCGTCCTGAAGCGCTACATGCCGCGCTGGCAGGCGGCGGTGGACGCGGAGCTGGAGGGCGTCGAGGATCCGCGGGAGCGGGTGCTCGCGTGGGTGCGCGCCAACCTGCGCCAGGCGTCCATCAACGGCCACGGCTGGATGATGCAGGTCGCGCAGAGCCAGCGTCCGTACCGGACGATCGACGTCGGCGACCCGCAGAAGGAGACGCAGGACTTCCTGACCGAGCGCCTGGCCGCGCTCGTTCCGGAGATGCCCATCAAGGCCGAGCTGATCCGCGCGGTCGTCGAGGCCGGCTTCCGTTCGCTGGACGCCGGCGCGACGTTCGAGGACGTCAGCCATTGGGCCGAGGTGGCGGTCGGCGCCCTGCTGGACGACCACAGCGACCTGGCGGCGTCCGCCTGATCAGGCACTGACAACGCACGAGGCCCCGGGAGCGATCCCGGGGCCTCGTCGCGTAGGCGGCCGATCGGCCGCAGCCGGACGCCGCCCGCCTCAGTTCTGGACGACCGCGGCCGGGGCCTCGTCGGCGATGACGGTCATCCGCTTGAGCCAGGGGGCGCCGAAGGTCGTCGCCATGGCGACGTCGGCGGCGTCCCGGCCCTTGGCGATGGGAACCCGGCCCTTGCGGCGGGCGTTGTTGCGCGGGTCGAAGGTGAACCAGCCGCCGTCGAGGTAGACCTCCATGGAGGCGACGAAATCCATGGGGGCGGGGTCGGGCGGCACGTCCATGTCGGGCAGGTACCCGAACACGTAGCGGGTCGGGATGTTGAGCGCGCGGCAGAACGTGATGGCCAGGTGCGCGAAGTCGCGGCAGACGCCGTAGCCGTTGACGTAGACGTCGAGCGCGGAGGAGCTGGCCTCGCTGCTGCCGTACTGGAAGGTCAGGTGGCCGTTGGCGTAGTCGACGATGTCTTGCACCCGGTTGTAGTCGGCCGTCTTGTTGCCGAACAGCTTCCACGCGTGGCGGCGCATGACGTCGGAGGGGCAGAACCTGCTGGGCAGCGTGTAGACGAGCAGCTCGCCGGGCACGTCTTCCGGCGGGAGCTGCTGCGCCGACGGGTCGCCCGCCTCCAGTTCGTCGGGCACCTCGACGAGCGCGGAGTACCGGCACAAGGACTCGCCGGCGGGCAGCACGACGGTGCGCGGCCGGTTGCCGTAGATGTCGGTGAACCGCTCGCTGGGGGCGTCGGGGTCGACCGACCACTCCTCCTGCAGGACGCTCACGCGCGGATCGGGGAGCACCTCGACGTTGTACACGGCCGGGGTCGGGGCGCCCGCGACGTGCACGAACTCGCAGCCGACATTGATTCGCCTAGTGGACATGCCACAAGGTGTATCGCGTCGCACCCGCCCGGAACAATCCGCTTCGGGGTGTAACACGAGATCTTAGATCGGAA
>CALMAD010000206.1 GCA_937859105.1 uncultured Propionibacteriaceae bacterium | reverse complement strand
CGTCCCCACGCCGCGCCGGCGGATCGGCACCGATGTCGCCGGCTCGCGCGGGGCGTCCCCCTCGGAGCCCCCGACCACGAGCCCGCAGTCGGCGATGAGTTGAAGGTCGGCGGCGCCGGACTGCCCCTCACTCGTGAGGTAGTCGCCGAGGAAGATCGAGTTCACCATCTGCAGCGCCAGGGACTGCTGCGTGCGCAAGTGCTCCTCACGGCCGGCGCCGGCGCGGACCTCGGCGTCCGGGTGGACGAGTCGCACCATTGCGAGCACGCGGAGGCACCGCTGCGGGGTGAGTTCGTCGTGGCCGGCCAGCGGAGTCCCGTCGAACGGGAGCAGGAAGTTCACCGGCACCGACCGGACGCCCGCCTCCCGCAGCGCGAAGACGACGTCGACGAGCTCCTCGTCCGTCTCGCCCATGCCGGTGATGATCCCCGAGCAGGGCGAGAGTCCGGCGGCCTTGAGGGCGTCCAGGGTCGCACGCCGCTGCTCGTAGGTGTGCGTCGTGCAGACCTCGCCGTAGTGCGACTCGGCCGTGTTGAGGTTGTGGTTGTAGGCGTCCGCGCCGTGATCGTGCAACGACTGCGCCTTGTCGTCGTCGACGAAGCCCAGACACACGCAGATCTCTGTGCCGGGATGCGCGCTCTTAATCCCTTCGACGATGCCGTTCACGCGGTTGACGTCGCGCTCCGACGGGCCGTGCCCGCTCGCCACCAGGCAGACCCGCTTCGCGCCGCCGGCGAGACCCGCCTCGACCGCGCGGCCGATCTCGTCGGGGGACGCCCACGAGTACTTCAGGACGTCCGCGGACGACCCGAGACGCTGCGAGCAGTACGTGCAGTCCTCGGGGCACAGGCCGCTCTTCAGGTTGACCAGGTAGTTCAGCTTGACCCGGTTGCCGAAGAACCGCCGCCGCACCTGGGACGCCGCAGCCACCAACGGCATCAGCTCGTCGTCGTTCGAACGCAGCACCGCGAGGGCGTCCTCACGGCTGATCGACTGGCCCTGCAGGCCGAGCGCGGTCATCTTCGCTAGGTCCATGGTTTCTCCTGTAGACGGTGGGATGGCACGGTGTGGAAAGGTGGGGGTGGGGACGGCCTCAGCCCCGCCGTTCAGGGGTCGCGACCGGCGCCCAGCCCGTGGCGGACGCCCCTGGACGACACCCTTGAACGACGTTCAAGTATGCCCGTCACTTTAGCATCGCCCGGTCACCGTGGGAGGGATTCCGAAATGGTCGTGCGTCAGCCCGACGTCGTCGCCGCCGCGGTCGAGATCTTGGACGCCTACGGCCTCGCCGACCTCACCATGCGCCGCGTCGCCGAGCGGCTGAACGTGAAGGCCGGCGCCCTCTACTGGCACATCCCCAACAAACAGACGCTGCTGGCGCGGGTCGCGGACGCCATCCTCGACCAGGTTCCCCCGCCCTCGGACGCCGACTGGCGCGGCTGGCTGCGCTCCTGGGCGTCCGGGCTGCGAGCGACCCTGCTGCGCCACCGCGACGCGGCCGAGCTCGTTTCATCCTCCCTCGCCAGCGAGCTGTGCACCGCCGACATCGTGACGCCGGCGTCCGATCGGCTCACCGCCGCCGGACTCTCCCCCGCGGACGCCCGCGCCGCCGCCCGAGCGCTGGTGCACCTCACGCTCGGGCACGTCTCCGAGGAGCAGAACCGCGCCACCCTCGTCGAACTCGGCGCGCTCAAACCGCCCGCCGACGACACCGAGGCCGATCATGCGGTGGGGATCGAACTCCTCCTCGACGGGGTGGCGTCCCGGCTGGCCGACTGAGGCCGCCCGTCGAGCCGGCGTGCCGCGCCGGGCCGTCGCGCCGGAAGCTTTGGGCTGGAAGGCGGCGAGATCTTTCTGGTGATCGCTCAGCTCTCCTGGAGCTGGTACTCGATCCGCGCCCAGCAATGGTTGTCCGATCGCGGCCAGATTGCTCTCTCGGCGCTGACCTCGACGGTGGCAAGCGTCGTCCTGGCGGTCGTATGTCTTGTGGTCTGGGGAGCAGGCGGCGTCGTCCTGCCGCAACGACCGCCGACCTTGGCGGAAGGGGCGATGATCGCCTGGGTGGGTGTTTTCGGAGTGGCTGTCGCGGTGTTGCTCTGGAACACCGGCGTCTCGCTGGTCGGTGTGCCGGTCGCCTCGCTGTTCGGCAATTCCGCGCCGATCTTTGCCATCGGGATCGCGACCCTGTTCGGCCACGAGCCGACAGGACTGCAGCTCCTGGGCGGCGTGA
>CALMAD010000205.1 GCA_937859105.1 uncultured Propionibacteriaceae bacterium | reverse complement strand
CTCTTCCGATCTTCGAGGGTCAGGACGCCGCGTCGCCCCGGGTGGGCTGGACGCGGACGCTGGTGGCGGTGAGGGTCTCGACGATCCACACCTCGGTGCCGGAGGCGATGGGCTGGTCGGCCTTGGCGTTGAGCTTCGTCAACTGGCCGGTGCCCTGGACGCGGATCTCGCCGTAGCCGCCCTCGGGGATGGCGTTGATCACGACGCCGGTGCGGCCGAGCAGCTGCTGCGAGCGCGGGGCAGCCCCGCTCGACGCATGCCGGAGTTTCAGCGTGAGCCAGCCGGTGGCCGCCCCGACCGCGATGCCGGAAGCCGCGCCCACGGCCACGGACAGCGGGACGCTGCCGGTCGCGTCGAGCACGATCGCCCCGACGAAGCCGAGGGCGCCGAGGAACGCGGCCAGGCCGGCGCCGGTCAGCCAGTCGCCCGCGTCGATCGCGCTGAGGACGCCCTCGACGTGGTCGCCGATCACGAGTGAGATCAGGAGCAGCACGATCCCGACGGCCCCGATGCCCAGAAAGATCGTCACGGAATCGCCCCCTATGTGGCGCTCATCCTACTGGGCGCCGGGCCGCCTACTGGGCGCCGGGCCGCGCGGGGCGTCCGGGTGGCGCACGCCACCCCGTGGTTCAGTCGCTCTCGGCGGCCAACTGCTCGAGGCGTCCCTCGCGGTCGACGCGGCTGGCGCGCAGCCGCGACCAGATCACCGCGCCGAAGGCGATGAGCATGGCGCCGGTGGCGATCGCGATCCGGACGACGTGGTTGGCCCCCGCGCCCACCGACAGCGCGACGATCGCCGGGGCGATGAGCACGGCGACGAGGTTCATCACCTTGATGAGCGGGTTGATCGCGGGGCCCGCCGTGTCTTTGAACGGGTCGCCGACGGTGTCGCCGATGACGGTCGCCGCGTGGGCGTCCGAGCCGCTGCCGCCGTGGAGGCCGTCTTCGACCAGCTTCTTCGCGTTGTCCCACGTGCCGCCCGAGTTCGCCAGGAACACGGCCATCAGGACGCCCGCGGCGATCGCCCCGCCGAGGAAGCCCGCCAGCGGCCCCACGCCCAGCCCGAAGCCGACGGCGATCGGCGCCGAGACGGCCAGCAGGCCCGGCGTCGCGAGCTCGCGCAGGGAGTCGCGGGTGCAGATGTCGACGACGCGGCCGTACTCGGGGCGCGCCTCGCCGGTCATGATGCCGGGGATCTCGGCGAACTGCCGCCGCACCTCGAACACGATGGCCCCGGCCGCCCGGGTCACGGCGTCGATCGCGAGCCCGGCGAACAGGAACACCGTGGCCGCGCCGAGCATCACGCCGACGAGGGTGACCGGGGAGACGATCTGGTAGCTGAGCATCGACGCGACGAGCCCCGGGACGTCCGCCCGATCGGTCACCTGGGCCAGCGCCGTGTTCACGCCGTCGGTGTACGACCCGAACAGCGACGTCGCGGCCAGCACGGCCGTCGCGATCGCGATGCCCTTGGTGATGGCCTTCGTGGTGTTGCCGTCGGCGTCCAAGGCCGTCAGGACGGCCTCGCCGTCGGCGTCCACGTCGTGGCTCATCACCGCGATGCCCTGGGCGTTGTCGCTGATGGGGCCGAAGGTGTCCATGGCGACGATCACGCCGACGGTCGTCAGCAGCCCGCAACCCGCGAGCGCGATCATGAACAGGCTGAGCAGGATCGAGCCGCCCGACAGCAGGAACACCCCGCAGATCGCCGCGGCGATCACGCCGGTCGTGTAGACGGCCGACTCGAACCCGACGCCGACGCCCGACAGGACGACGGTCGCGGGGCCGGTGAGCGACGTCCGGGCGACGTGGAGCGTGGGGCGCGAATCGGTGCCGGTGAAGTAGCCGGTCAGCCAGAGGATCACTCCGGCCAGCACCACGCCGATCACCACGGACGCCGACGCCAGCAAGCGCGGATCGCCGGGGGTGCCGGCGAGGTCGGCCGGGACGCCGGGGAGGGCCGCGAACGTCGCCGGCAGGTAGGCGTAGGCCGCGGCGATGGCCAGGACGGCCGCCACGGCGGCCGAGATGTAGAAGCCGCGGTTGATGGCCGACAGCGCGGACTCCTGCCCGCGCACGCGCGTGATCAGGACGCCGAGCGCGGCGGTCAGCGCGCCGATCGCCGGCACGATCAGGGGGAACACGAGGCCCTGCTCGCCGAAGACGGCGCGGCCCAGGATGAGGGCCGCGACGAGCATGACGGCGTAGGACTCGAAGAGGTCGGCGGCCATGCCCGCGCAGTCGCCGACGTTGTCGCCGACGTTGTCGGCGATCACGGCCGGGTTGCGGGGGTCGTCCTCCGGAATGCCGGCCTCGACCTTGCCGACCAGGTCGGCGCCGACGTCGGCGGCCTTGGTGAAGATGCCGCCGCCCAGGCGCGCGAAGATCGAGATCAGCGACGCGCCGAACGCCAGCGCGGTCAGCGCCTGGGTGATGACGTGGCGGTCACGCTCCTCGCCCACCGACAGGCCGCCGGGGCCGGTCAGATACCAGTAGAGCACGGCGATCGACAGCAGGCCGAGGCCCGCCACCAGCATGCCGGTGATCGCGCCCGACCGGAACGCGAGCGTCAGGCCGCCCTGCAGCGAGCCGCGCGCGGCCTCCGCCGTGCGGACATTCGCCCGGACCGAGATGTTCATGCCGACATATCCGGCCACGCCCGACAGGATCGCGCCGATCAGGAAACCGATGGTCGGAATGGTTTTCAGGGTGAAGAAGACGATGGCCGCGACGATGACGCCGACGATCGCGATGGTGGTATATTGCCGGCCCAGGTACGCCTTGGCGCCCTCCTGGATGGCGGCGGCGATGTCCTGCATCTTCGCGTCGCCAGGCGATGCTTTCAGTACCTGCGCGCTGGTGAAGGCGCCGTACAGCACCGCCAGCAGGCCGCACAGGATCGCGACTGTGATCGTCGTCATCTGTTGCTAGTCCCCTCATGTCGCGCCGCGAGTTGGTCCGCGGTCGC
>CALMAD010000204.1 GCA_937859105.1 uncultured Propionibacteriaceae bacterium | reverse complement strand
GTGCGGCCGCCGGCGTCCGCGAAATGCCTGTCAGGCGTTGATGCGCTCGCGCAGGGCCTTGAGCTGGCCTACGAGCTCGGTGGGCAGCTTCTCGCCGAACTGGGCGAAGTACTCCTCGGTGAGGTCGGCCTCGGCCGACCATGCCTTCGGGTCGAGATCGAAGATCTTGTCCAGCGTGGCGTCGTCGATGTCGAGGCCGGAGAGGTCGAGATCGTCGGGCTGCGGCAGGCGTCCGGAGATGGCCTCGACGGCGTCCACCTCGCCGGCCACCCGCTGGAGGGCCCACTTGATCGGACGCGCGTTGTCGCCGAAGCCCGGCCACAGGAACTTGCCGTTCTCGTCCTTGCGGAACCAGTTCACCTGGAAGATCTTCGGGGCGTTCGCGCCCAGATCCTCACCGACGCGGAGCCAGTGGGCCCAGTAGTCGGCCATGTTGTAGCCGCAGAAGGGCAGCATCGCGAACGGGTCGCGACGCAGCGAGCCGACCGCGCCCTCGGCCGCGGCCGTCTGCTCGGACGACACCGTGGCGCCGACGAACACGCCGTGCTCCCAGTCGTACGACTCGCTGATCAGCGGCACGTTCGTGGCGCGGCGTCCGCCGAAGAGGATGACGTCGATCGGGACGCCCTTCGGATCGTCCCAGCTCGGCGAGATCGACTCCGCCTGGTCGGCGGCCACGGTGAACCGGCTGTTCGGGTGAGCCGCGGGGGACGCCGACTCCGGCGTCCAGTCGTTGCCCTGCCAGTCGATCAGGTGGGCCGGCTTCTCGTCGGTCATGCCCTCCCACCAGATGTCGCCGTCGTCCGTCAGTGCGACGTTGGTGAAGATCACGTCGTGGTCGAGCGCGTGCAGGGCGGTCGGGTTCGTTTTCTCGGACGTACCCGGCGCCACGCCGAAGAACCCGGCCTCGGGGTTGATGGCGTAGAGCCGCCCGTCGTCGCCCTTGCGCATCCACGCGATGTCATCGCCGACCGTCTCGACTGTCATGCCGGGAATTGTCGGCCGCAGCATGGCCAGGTTGGTCTTGCCGCAGGCGCTCGGGAAGGCAGCGGTCAGGTGGAACGCGCGGCCCTTCTCGTCGGTGATCTTCAGGATCAGCATGTGCTCGGCGAGCCAGCCCTCGTCGCGCGCCAGGACGGATGCGATGCGCAGGGCGTAGCACTTCTTGCCCAGCAGTGCGTTGCCGCCGTAGCCGGAGCCGTACGACCAGATCTCGCGGGTCTCGGGGAAGTGGCAGATGTATTTCTCGTCGTTGCACGGCCACGCGATGTCGTCGCGCTCCGTGCCGTCGGCGTCCACGAGCGGGTAGCCGACGCTGTGCACGGCGGGCACCCAGTACTCGCCCTGGGCGATGAGGTCCATCGCCTTGGCGCCCATGCGCGTCATGATCCGCATGTTCACGACGACGTACGGCGAATCGGTCAGCTCAACGCCGAGCTTCGAGATGTTGCCGCCCAGGGGACCCATCGAGAACGGGACGACGTACATCGTCCGGCCGCGCATGCTGCCGTCGAACAGCGGTTGCAGCGTCTTCTTCATCTCGGCCGGGTCGGCCCAGTTGTTCGTGGGGCCCGCGTCCTCTTTCTTCTCCGAGCAGATGAACGTGCGGGACTCGACGCGCGCCACGTCGGAGGGCGCGGAGCGGGCGAGGTAGCTGTTCGGCCGCTTCTCCTCGTTCAGCTTGATGAAGGTGCCGGCCTCGACCATTTCCGCGTAGAGACGGTCACGCTCCTCAACGGAGCCGTCGCACCAATAAATGCGCTCGGGCTTGGTCAGGTCGGCGATCTCGTTGACCCAGGTGACCAGGTCTTCGGGTGCGTTGGATGGCTTGTTGATATTGGTTTGCGTGGCGTCGACGGTCATGTGCTCTCCTCGTTGTTCGCTCGCTCAGAGCGCCCCTCGCGTCGGCGCCGAGCTTCATTGACCCGGTAAACCGCTTGAGTTCATCTTCTCATCATCCCTACCCGCGCGGGTCAGAAGGTGCAGGGTCGATGAATCTCGATATCAAGGTAACTGGTCGGGCGTGCATCCGTCCACTTGATTGCTGCAACTTCGTTCAGTCGCGAAGGAAGGCGTTCGCGCCGGCCGATCTGCCCCGAGGGCATGTCGCTCACGCGCAGACCTCGCTCAGGTTTCGAGTTGGCCGCCGATCTCGCGGGCAGCCTGGTGCAACTCGGCGACCATCGGGCGCACCATGGAGGGCTCGAACCGGCTCGCCGGCATCGCGATGCCGATCGACGCCACGGGCGTCCCTCCGGCGTCCCGGATCGCGTGGCCGAGGGCCAGGATGCCGCGCTCCGACAGCCCGTTGTTGAGGGCGAAGCCCTGGTCGCGGGCTGCGCGGACGTGCTGCAGCACAGTGGCGACGTCCGGGGCCTCCTCGCCGCGCGTGAGCCGGTCGGGGGCGTAGAGCGCGGCCACCTCGTCGTCAGGTAGCTCGGCCAGGAGCGCGAGCCCGCCGGAGGTGCGGTGGGCTGGGAAGACCATGCCCGCGCGGTGCCCCACTCGCAGCGACCGACCGACCTCGACTTCGGCGAGGAACCGGGCCGTCCGTCCCGACCGCACTGTCAGCGTCGTGGTCTCGCCGAACCGCTCCATGAGGCGTTCCATGTGGGGCCGTGCGGCCTCGCGCAGCTCGGCCGTCCCCGACGGGGCATGGTCGACCGCCGCGAGCAGGGGGCCGACCCGGTACTCGCGGGTGTCGCGCACGGCGAAGTCACGGTAGACCAGCATCGCGAGCAGCCGGTGCGCAGTGGAGGGTGCGACGCCCAGCCGCGCGGCGGCGTCCGAGACGGTGGTGCGCCCCTCGAGCTGTAGGAGCGAGGCGAGGCGCAGCGCATGGTCGACGCTGGCGATCGCGTACGGCGGTCGGTCTTTTGTTGGACGAGCGGGCGAGACCATGCTTCAGCATCGCACGTAGCTGATGAGGGATTTTCTGCTCTGCAGACAATCGTTCCGCCGGTTGGGCGGCAGTGCTGAAAGTAGTTGACATGACAACGACGCACTCCGGCACCGCTGCCGAAGCCGCCAAGACCGGGCGCCTGCGTCCGGCCTGGCTGGTGATCCTTCTTTGTTGGCTGATCGTGGTCCTGGACGGCTACGACCTCATCGTGTACGGCACGACTCTCCCGCACATCATGCGCGAGCCGTGGGGGCTCGATGGCACCGCCGCAGGTTTCATGGGCTCGCTGGTGTTCGTCGGCGCCCTGTTCGGCGCGCTCGGCGCCGGCGACATCGCAGACCGGCTCGGACGCCGCAACACCGTCCTCGCGTGCGGCCTCGTCTTCACTGTCTAACGATCCTCATCTACGTCGCGCCCAACCGCGAGGTGTTCGGAATCCTCCGCTTCGTCGCGGGCATCGGGCTCGGCGGCCTCGTGCCCTCCGCCAACGCGATCACCGCCGAGTTCGTCCGGGTGAAGTATCGCTCGTTCGTGTCGACGATCATGATGTCGGGCATCCCGATCGGCGGCTCGGTCGCCGCCCTTCTCGGCCTCGTGATGCTCCCCAACCCGGGGTGGCGCTCCATGTACGCGCTGGCCGGAGGGGCGGGAGGATGAGGCGCGCCGCGTGGCCGCCCAGTGGGCCGGGATGCCATTTCGTGCAGTACGGGCTGCGCCGCGGGGAGATGTTCAACCAGGTGGCGGTGTTCGAGTCGCCGAAAGCCCTACGCGGCGAGGAGGACTGGGGCACTCCCGACGAGATGGACGCCGCGTTCGAGGGCACCTGCGAGCCCGTGCAAAAGGGGCTGCCCCTGATGTGGCGGGACCGCTGGTGGCGGATGTTTGACCGGGACCCGATCATGAACTGGATCACGGGACGGATCGCCCTCTTGGGGGACGCCGCCCACCCGCCACTGCAGTACATGGCCCAGGGGGCGATCATGGCGATCGAGGACGGCTGGGTGCTGGGGGAGCATGTGAAGCGCAACCGTGCCGCGGACGGAACCGTCGACTGGGACGCGGCGCTCGCCGCCTACAACGCCGTTCGGCCCGAGCATTGCCGCCGGGTTCTGTCGACCGGCCGCATCTGGGGCGAGCTCTGGCACCTGCCGGACGCCAAGCGCGTGCAGCGCAATGCCGTGATGCGCGGAATCGACCCCCACGCCTGGGCGTTCACAGACTGGGTCTGGGGCCCGACCGCGCTCTTCCCCGAGGAGGAGCCGCCCATGTTCGAGCCCATCCCCCTCGCCTCGGCTGAGGTCGGCTAAATCGCGCACGAATCGCGTCGGCTTCGCACAACATCGCGAGATTTGGGTCAAGTCCCTTCACCCTGCCTCGAGGACATCGCTCGGACGCCGCCGCACACCTCCTGGGTCGCCCGGTTTGGCGCGACCCAGGGG
>CALMAD010000203.1 GCA_937859105.1 uncultured Propionibacteriaceae bacterium | reverse complement strand
CCGGACGCCGGAGCCGAACGTCCACGCGCCCGCGACGGACAGGGACGACGCCTCGCGCAGCGACGGCGTCCCGTGCGGGAAGTGCGCGTCGAAGTCGGCGATGCGCCGGTAGTGCCGGGAGTCCAGCGTCACGAGCGGCGTCCGATCGGAGACGAGCCGCGGGACGCCGTCGCGGCCCAGCGCGTAGGCGTCCGACCGGACGGCCATCAGGTCGTTCGTCGTCTTCACCGGCAGGAACCGGTCGCGTCCGACGACGAGCGCCGTCGCGCCCGGGAACGAGCCGATGGCCGCGCCCATCGCGGTCTCGATCTGGTAGACCGCCGGCGAGTCCGGATCGGTCGGGTCGAGCGTCTTGGCGTTGCGGATCAGCGGCAGCCCCAGCAGCCCCTCGCGCTCGGTGAGGGCGCGGTGCAGGGCCTCCAGGTCGAACCACAGATTGTTCGTGTGCGCGTACGGGTGGCGGTCGCCGTCGGTGAAGTACCGCATCTCCTCGGGCGCGGTCTGTGCGGTCTCGCGCAGGATGACGCGCCCGTCGGAGCGCCGGACCGCCAGGTGCCCGCCCTTGAGGTCGGCGGGCGTCCGGGGGGTGACCTCGGCGGCGTACGGCGCGCCGGAGGCCGCGAACCAGGCGGCGATGCGTCCGTCGGGCGCAGCGCCCAGGTTGTCGGCGTTGGCGGTCGCCGCGTACCGGTAGCCGAGGTCGAGCAGCCGCTCCAGCAGCCCGTCGCCGAACAGGGCGGTGTAGATGTCGCCGTGCCCGGGCGGGCACCACTCCAGCGAGCGGTCGGCGGGCCAGGACGCGGGCGTCAGGTCGTCGGCCAGGATCTTCGGCTCGGAGTTCTGCAGGAAATCGAGCGGCAGGCCGTCCACCGGCAGGTCGGGGTAGCGCTCGAGCGCGCGCAGGGTGTCGGCCTGCGTCCGGAACGAGTTCATCAGCAGCAGGGGCAGCCGCGCGCCCGTGGCGGCGCGCGCGTGCCGCACCTGCGCGACGATGAGGTCGAGGAAGCTCAGCCCGTCACGGACCGGCAGCAGCGACTTGGCGCGGCTCATGCCCATGGACGTCCCCAGCCCGCCGTTCAGCCTGATCAGGACCGTCTTTCCCAGGGCCTCGGACGCCGCCGCCGGGTCGTCGGGGAGGGGCTCGATCGTCGGCAGATCGACCAGCGGCTCGATGTCCGCCTCGGGGATCAGCCCCGTCTCGCCGCGCTCGAGCTGGGCGTAGTAGTGCTCGAACACCCGGATCGCCGCCGGGCTCACCTTCGCCGAGCGCATCTTCGTGCGGGCGGCTCGCAGCCCCGCTTCGCTCATGGTCTCGTCCTCCTGTCCTCTCGTGTGGTCGTGTGGGTTCGTGCGTCCGTCGGCTCAGCCGACCCGTTCGCCGCCCGCCGACGGCACGGCCCGATGGATCTCCGGCTGGGTCAGCCCGCGCTCGCGGGCCGCGTCGAGGACGGCCTCGGCCACGGCGTCCGCGTCGCCGTCGCGTACCAGCGCGATCGCGCTGCCGCCGAACCCGCCGCCCGTCATGCGCGCGCCGAGCGCCCCGGCGGCCCGGGCGGCGTCGACCGCGACGTCGAGCTCGACGCAGCTCACCTCGTAGTCGTCGCGCAGGGAGTCGTGCGACTCGTTCATCAGGACGCCAGCCGCCGCCCAGTCGCCGGCCTCCGCGCGGTCGACGAACGCGGCGACGCGGGCGATTTCCGTGACGACGTGCCGGACGCGGCGGCGGGTCTCGTCGTCGTCGAGCGCCGCCAGCGCCGAGGTGAGGTCGGTGATCTCGGGCAGCGTCCCGACGCCCAGCCGCGCGGCCGCCGCCTCGCAGCTCGCGCGGCGGTTGCCGTACTGCCCGTCGCCGAGAGCGTGGCTGGAGCGGGTGTCGATGACGAGCAGCCGCAGGCCGGCGTCCGCGAGGTCGAGCGGCACCTGCCGGACCGAGCCGTCCAGGCAGTCCAACAGCAGCGCGTGACCGGCGGTCGCGCGCAGGGACGCCGCCTGGTCCATTCCGCCCGTGGGCGCGCCGGCCACCTCGTTCTCCGCGCGGACGCACAGCCCGGCGAGCGTGGCGCGGTCGGCGTCCGACCGATCGAGGGGGACGCCGGCGAGCTCGGCGAGCGCGAGGCCCACCGCGCACTCGATCGCGGCCGACGACGACAGCCCCGCGCCCAGCGGCACGCAGGAGGTGACGGCGACGTCGAACCCGGACACGGCGACGCCCGCCTCGCGCAGCGCCCAGGCCGGCCCGCCGCAGTAGGCGACCCAGCCCTCGACCCCGTTCGGGGCGAGGTCGCCGAGCGACCCGACCCACAGGTCGCCGTCGTCGAGGCCCGAGATCATCCGGACGCGCTCGTCGTCGCGCCGGCGGACGGCCGCGTAGGTGCGGTGGGGCAGCGCGATCGGCAGGCAGAGGCCGCCGTTGTAGTCGGTGTGCTCGCCGACGAGGTTGACGCGCCCGGGGGACGCCCACACCCCGTCGGGATGCCCACCGAAGGCCTTGCCGAACAGCGAGCGCGCCGAGCGCTCGCCTTTCGCGGTGGTCCATGCCTGGCGTTCGGCGTCCATGCCGACTCCTTCGTCTCGTCGTGGGGCCGCCGGCCGGCGGTGCTCTAGCCGGTGGCCGGTCTGGTGAATGTTTGCGTCACCATCGGCGTCGCAATCAGCTTGACACACGTTCGCGGCAGGTTCAAGATCTAGACATCTGCGGCAATGGTGACGCAAACATCTCCATCTTCGATGGTTGAGGCGCCAGAAACGCGGTTTTATTCATCATGCGAAAGGAGATGCCGTGGCGCCGATGGAAACGCTCATCCAGGCCAACGCGGTCGACTACATCATCCTGGCGACGTACTTCGCCTTCGTCCTGGGGATCGGGGTGCTGGCGCGCCGCCAGGTCTCGGGTTCCCTCGACTTCTTCCTCTCCGGCCGCTCGCTGCCGGCCTGGGTGACCGGGCTCGCGTTCGTCTCGGCCAACCTCGGCGCCGTCGAGATCATGGGCATGTCGGCGACGGGGGCCGAGATCGGCCTGCCGACGGTCCACTACTTCTGGATCGGCGCGATCCCCGCGATGCTGTTCCTCGGCATCGTGATGATGCCGTTCTACTACGGGTCGAAGGTCCGGTCGGTGCCGGAGTTCATGCTGCGCCGCTTCGGGCCGGGCGCCCACCTCGTGAACGCGATCTCGTTCGCGCTCGCGCAGTTGCTCATCGCCGGCATCAACCTCTACCTGTTGGGCAGCATCGTCCACGCGCTGCTGGGCTGGCCGCTGTGGGTCGCGCTCATCGTCGCGGCCGCGATCGTGCTGTCCTACATCACGTTCGGCGGGCTGTCGGCAGCGATCTACAACGAGGTGCTGCAGTTCTTCGTGATCGTCGCGTCGCTGCTGCCGCTCGTGCTGCTGGGCCTGCACAAGGTCGGCGGCTGGCAGGGGATGGTCGAGCGCATCACCGCCGCCGCGGCGTCCGCGCCGCCGGAGGCAGGCGTCCCGCCGGCCGTCGAGCAGCTCAACAGCTGGCCCGGCCAGGCGCTGTCGGGCTTCGACAACCCGGTGGTCTCGGTGATCGGCATCGTGTTCGGCCTGGGGTTCGTCCTGTCGTTCGGTTACTGGACGACGAACTTCGTCGAGGTGCAGCGCGCCATGGCGTCCGAGTCGCTGTCGGCGGCGCGCAAGACGCCGATCATCGGCACGTTCCCGAAGATGTTCGTCCCGTTCATCACGATCGTGCCCGGCATGCTCGCCAGCGTGCTCGTCGTCGAGATCGCCGACCTCAAGGCGGGCGGTCACCCGGTCGGCGGGTCGTCCGGTGGGGCCGTCACGTACAACGACGCCCTGCTGTTCATGATGCGCGACCTGCTGCCGAACGGCCTGATCGGCCTCGCCATCACCGGCCTGCTCGCCGCGTTCATGGCCGGTATGGCCGCGAACATCTCCGCGTTCAACACGGTTTTCAGCGTCGACATCTGGCAGCACTACGTCGTCAAGGACCGCCCCGACGACTACTACGTGAAGACCGGCCGCGCCGCCACCGTGATCGCCACCGTGATCGCGATCTTCACCGCGCTGATCGCGTCGAGTTTCTCCAACATCATGGACTACCTGCAGACCCTCTTCGGCTTCTTCAACGCGCCCCTGTTCGCGACGTTCATCGTGGGCATGTTCTGGCGCCGCATGACGCCGACCGCCGGCTGGGTGGGCCTCGTCACCGGCACGGTCAGCGCCGTCACGGTGTGGGGCATGGCGCAGGCCGGGATCTTCCATCTGCCGGGCCAGGGCACCGCGTTCCTCGCGGCGTCCGTGGGCTTCGTCATGGACGTCCTCGTCAGCATCGTCGTGTCGCTCGCGACCAAGCCGAAGCCGGCCGAGCAACTCGTGGGGCTGGTCTACTCGGAGACCCCGCGCGAGCACCTCGTCGACCCGCACGAGAAGACGCTGCCTTGGTACCGCCGGACGCTGCCGCTGGCCGGTCTGTCCCTGGTGCTCGTCATCATCCTGAACCTCGCCCTCTGACCGATTGGAGGAAGACCATGTCTCACTCGTCACACCAGGCATCCACCCCGACCAAACACTCCGCGGGAGTCTTCGACATCCGCATGATCATCGGGCTGCTCCTGCTGATCTACGGCGTCATCCTGACGGCCACCGGCGTCTTCGGAGACCCGACCTACGACAAGACGGGCGGTGTCAACGCCAACCTGATCGCCGGCGTCGCGCTACTCGCCGTGGGCGATCAGGTTGGCGTTGACA
>CALMAD010000202.1 GCA_937859105.1 uncultured Propionibacteriaceae bacterium | reverse complement strand
TAGTTGGGCGGGCGTTTGGGTCAGCAGCGGGCTGCTTGCGCCGTCCTCGCGTCGGGTACGGCACAATGGTGCGCGGCTGGCCTCGTCCGGCCGGTGCCTCCGTAGCTCAGTTGGTAGAGCGCCCGCCTTGTAAGCGGATGGTCGCGGGTTCGAATCCTGTCGGAGGCTCGTGGATCCAGCACGTCGCAGCGGCCCCATCGACATCGGCCTGCGCGCCGCCCGCTCTCTGGGCGGCCGCGCGACGCGTCCGCGCAGCAAGTGGGCGGACGCCGTGGAGCGCGACCCGGACCACTCGCGCCGCTACATCGAACGCTTCCGGCTGCTCGCGGAGGCCGGCAACGACCTGGTCGGCGAGGCGCGGCTGGTGGACGCCGTCGTCCCGCGCGGCGCCGCGATCCTGGACGCGGGCTGCGGGCCCGGACGCCACGCCGGCTACCTGCACCGGGCCGGCCACCGCGTCGTCGGCGTCGACCTCGACCCGGTGCTGATCGAGGCCGCCGAGGCCGACGAACCCGGCCCCGACTACCGGGTCGGCGACCTGACGGACGTCGAGGTGCCGAGGCTGGCGTCCGCGGCCGAGGAGGCGAACGGCGCCGAGGGCTTCGACGCGATCCTGTGCGCCGGCAACGTGATGACGTTCCTGCACCCGGCGACGCGGCGTCCCGTGCTCGAACGGTTCGCCGGCTGGCTCGCGCCCGAGGGGCGCGCGCTGGTCGGGTTCGGCGCCGGGCGCGGCTACGGGTTCCGCGAGTTCGGGGCGGACGCCGAGGCGTCCGGGCTGGCGATCGATGGCGCGTTCTCGACGTGGGACCTGCGGCCCTTCGGCGAGGACTCGTCGTTCCTCATGGCGATGCTGGTGCGGGCGCCGCGATGATCCTGCACCCGACCGGCGGCCACGTCCGCCCGGCCCGCTACCTCGCCGTCCGGGGCGGGCTGGAGCGGTTGCTGACCCTCGCCGACAACCCGCTGGTGCTGCTGCTGGTCGCCGCGGCGGTCATGGTGGGCTGGAGCGCCTTCCCCAATACCCCGCCTTCGTTCGCGATCGCGCTTACGGTCGCCGCGCCGCTGGTCGTGCACTTCGTGGTCATGGGGGCACTCACGCACGCGCTGAAGCGGGCCGGCCGGGTCGTCCACCCGATCGCGATCACGACCCTGCTGGGCGAGGACGCCGACGACGACCCCGTCGACGACCTGCTGCGGCGGCGTCCGGCACCGCTCGACATGGCCGAGCTCGCGGACCTCGCCCTGGACGCCGAGCGGGTCTTCCACGGCGGCGCGCCCTACCCGCCGCTCGCCGTGAACGACCTGTCCGCGCGGGTGGATCGGCTCTACGAACACCTGACGTAGGCGCCGCGGACTCAGACCAGGCCGGCGTCGTGCACCTTCATCGCGACCTGGACGCGGTTGTCGACGCCGAGCTTGTAGAAGATGCGCGTCACGTACGCCTTCACCGTCGCGATGCTCATGTAGAGCTCCCCGGCGATCTCGCCGTTCGACTTGCCCTGGCCGATCGCGACCGCCACCTCGTGTTCGCGCTCGGTGAGCCCCGCGAGCTGGGTCTTGGCCTTCTCCGCCCGCCCGTCGCCGGCGGTCTTCGTCGCGACGGCGACGACCTGCTGGATGACGCTCGGCGACAGCGTGGTCTCGCCGGCGTCCACGGCGCGGATCGCCTCGACCATCTTGTCGGGTGGGGTGTCTTTCAGCAGGAAGCCGGACGCCCCGGCCTGCAGCGCCTTCAGCACCATGTCGTCGGAGTCGAACGTCGTCAGGACGACGATCTTCGGGGCGTCCGGCTGGGCGAGCACTTCGGCGGTGGCCGCGATGCCGTCCTTGACGGGCATCCGGATGTCCATCAGGACGATGTCCGGACGCTTCTGCGCCACCAGCGCCACCGCGTCCGCCCCGTCGTGCGCCTCGCCGACGACCTCCAGGTCGGACGCGCCGCCCAGAATGAGTCCCAGCCCGGTGCGCACCAGCGGGTCGTCGTCCACGATCACGAGCCGGATCTTCTGGTCGGTCATGGGTCCGTCCTTCCTTGTCGTTTCACGAATCAGTGCCACGGGAGCCACACGTCCACCACGAACCGACCGCCGCGCTCCCCCGCGTCACAGCGGCCGCCGAGCATCTGGGCCCGCTCGGAGATCCCGACGAGCCCGAGCCGGGCCCCCGGCACCCCAGCCCCGCCGCCCGCCCCGCCCACGACGGTGATCGGGTTCGCGACCCGGATCGACACCCCGTCGCGCGGCGACCCGGCCAGCCGCACCTCGACGGTCGCGTACGGGGCGTGCTTGCGGGCGTTCGTCAGGCACTCCTGCAGGATTCTGTAGCTGTGCCGCGACGTGAGCTGCGGGACGGCCGCGGCGTCCAAGAATTGGTCGATCTCGATGCGCTGCCCGAACCCGCGGGCCTCCTCCAGCAGGCGCGGCAGCAGCACGAGCGTGGGCTGCGGGGCCGCGGGGGCGGCGTCCGGGGACGGAACCTCGCGCAGCGTCGACAAGACGCTGCGCAGCTCCGTGAGCGAGGCATGCGCGTTCTCCTGGATGATCTGGGCGATCGACCGCGTCTCCTCGGCGCTCAGGTCGGTGCGGTACGCCAGGACGCCCGCGTGCATCGAGACCAGCGAGATGCGGTGGGCCAGCACGTCGTGCATCTCGCGCGCGATGCGGTTGCGCTCGGCCAGGACGGCGTACTCACGCTCGGCCTCGGCCAGCTCGGCGGCCATCGCGACCTCGGCCTGCCGGTCCTGCCGGACGCCGTGGTACATCCCGATCAGAGCGAAGACCACGATCGTGACGAGGGACACCAGGACGCTCTCGATCGGGCTGGTGTTCGCCCCCTCGTTGACGCGCCACGGCACGAAGCGCGTCGACAGGCCCGCGGCGATGCTGACCAGCACCGCGCCGACGATGCGCCGCATGTCGCGGCGCGAGCACAGCGACAGGAACGCCCAGACGCCCACGAAGGTGATCGAGTTCGAGAAGATGGACGCCACCTCGGTCGCCAGGAACACCGCGAGCGGCCAGCGCCGCCGCAGGTGGATGAGGCACGTGCCGGCGAACCCGAGCGCCAGGTCGGCATAGATGGCGGGCGCCGGCCACAGCTCGCCCGGCATGCCGCTCATCGCGTCCCGCACGATCTCGGGCGCGACGACCATCGTCACTTGGGCCGAGGCGATGACCGCGTACCCCGCGATCGCGAGCACGTAGCGCCACGCCAGCCCCAGCCCGTCCAACGGTGGGGGCGGGAACCGGGCGGGCTCGAACAGCCGCCTCATCTTCTCGCCGACACTCACGGGCGTCAGCCTAGGACGGCGCGGCGTCGCCTCCGCAGCGACCCGGGTCGCGAACCGGGCGACTTTGGTCGGCGGGCGTCCAGACCGGCGCCGCGGGCGTCCGGCCGCGCCGGAACACGGCCGAGGGACGCCGCGTCAGCCCTTGCGGCGTCCCCGCCACCACCACACGGCCAGCATGCCGACGATGATGGCGATGGAGACGTACCACAGGTAGCGGCCGTAGGCGTCGATGAGTTGGACGGCCGGCTCGCCGATCCAGTAGCCGAGGGCCATGTAAAGCCCGGACAGGCCCAGCGACGACAGGGCGCACACGATCAGGAACTTCGACAGGCGCGTGCCCGCCGCGCCGAGCGCCGCGTACACCACCCCGGACGGCAGCGGGATCGGCAGGAACGTCAGGACGATCGCGAGCGTCTCGTAGCGGTGCGCCAGCCCCCAGGCGCGGTCGTAGCGACGCCGCGTCCGCTCCGAGTGCCCGGACGCCCACACATCCACGATGCTGCGCCCCCACAGCTTGCCGGCCCACCAGAAAATCCAGTCGAACTTCATCGCCATGAGCGACCCGAGCACGAGCACGAGCGGCCACCACGGGTTGCCCACGGACGCCAGGGCGCCGGTCATCACGAGCCCCGTGCGGTACCCGAGCGACCCCAGCACGAGCGGCGCGAGGCCCAGCATCACCGGACGCAGCGGCAGCATCACGAGCCCGTAGATCCCCGAGAAGCCGAG
>CALMAD010000201.1 GCA_937859105.1 uncultured Propionibacteriaceae bacterium | reverse complement strand
CCCTTGGCCATGAACAGGAAGCTGTATTCGGCCTCGTGGCCGGGCTCGGTGTTGGCGTAGAGCTCGATCTGGGCGGGCAGGTTCGTGCCGGTGTTCTTCTCGTCCCACATCGTCAGCGGGGCGTTCTGGCTGTAGCGCAGGTTCAGCTTCGTGTACGCGTCGTACACGCCGTGCGCGAGCGGGCGCTCGTCGGTGCCCTCCGTCAGCACATGCTGCCCGCGTTCGCCCTTGATGATGGCCGTTCCGGTGTCCTGACACATCGGCAGGACGCCCCCCGCCGCGATGTTCGCGTTCTTCAGCAGGTCGAGCGCGACGAACTTGTCGTTCGCGGACGCCTCCGGATCGTCCAGAATCTTCCGCACCTGCTTCAGGTGCGCCGGACGCAGGTAGAACGCGATGTCGTGGAACGCCTCCGCCGCCAGCGCCTCCAGCGTGTAGGGGGCGACCTTCAGAAACGTGATGCCGTCGGGGCCTTCGACCGTCTCGATGCCCTCGGTGGTCACCAGCCGGTAGGGGGTTTCATCTTTGCCGTGGGGCAACATGTCTTCGTACAAGAACTCGGCCATCGTGTCTCCCTCGATCAATTTCGCCGTGCTCATCTTCGCATCGCCCGATGGACGCCGCAGGCTATCGCGCGCGATCGCTCCGGCCCTCCGCGAGCGTGGTGACGACCGTCGCCTGGGACGCCGCGGCCCTCACGCGCGGCGGGTGCGGCGGCGTCCTTCGAGCAGCTCCTGACTCAGGGCGACGGTCTCGGGACGTAGCTCGTGACCGTCGTCGGCCAGGGACGCCAGCCGGCGCCCCGCGGACCGGACGCCGTCGGCGTCCCCGAGCGCGGACGCCGCGCGCATCAGTTCGGCCAGCAGCAACTCGTCGTCGGGGGCCGCGGCGAGCGCCCGCTCGCAGGCCCAGCGGGCGAGGGCGGCGTCCTGCCGGAGCGGGGCCGCGCGGGCGAGGACGACCCCGGCGTCCCTCACCAGGGCCGCCATCTCGGTGCGCAGGCCCTCGGCCCACGCCCACTGACCGGGGGCGGCGTCCGCGAGGGGCGCGCCCTCGACCAGGTCGAGCGCGGCGCGAAGCCGCTCGACGCCGGCATGGTTGACGCCGCGCGCGACGAGGGCCTGGAGCTCGGCCCAGTCGGAGGAGACGGCCGGGTGGAGGGCGATGCGCCCGGAGTGGGCCTCGGGAAGGTACGGCTCGCCTGCGGGCGACGCCCCGAGCCAGGTACGCAACCGCGACAGGTTGGACCGCCGGGTGCCGTCGGCGATGAACAGCCCGCGCGACATGTCCAGCGACGTGCTGCCCGGGTGGGTGAGCAGCCAGGCGCAGTATTCGAGGCAGCGTCCGGCGGCGCGGGAGGGTGCTTCGCCGCGGGCGCCCTCAAGCCGGACCGGCCCGAACAGCCGCAGCCTCGGCCCGGTCGCCGCCCGGGCGGGGCGCAGGGTGACGACCTTCACGTCGTCGGGGTTGGTCGTGGCCGGGGGGCTTGTGGGGGCCGCATCGGGCTGCTCCTTCCACCAGGGGGCGGGGCGCTCGTCGACGGCGTCCGCGCGCTCGTACAGGTCGGCGACGGCTTCGAGCGCGTGCCGCGGGATGGTCTGGGCCGCGAGCGTCAGGCCCTCGGGTTCGAGGACGCCGACCGGCCGCTCGTCGTCGCTCACCGACCAGGCGCCCGCCCCGATGGCCTGGTCGTCCGTGACGCCGACGACGACCGCGAGGCCCAGGCGCTCGGCCTCGGCGGCCTGCTCCAGCCGCGCCAGTTGCTCGGCCGTGACCGGGCGCTCGAAGACGGCGACCCAGGGGGCCCAGGCGTCCGCGCGGTCGGGGTCGAGGCGCAGCGCATCGTAGGCGTCGCCGCACAACTCGAGCAGGCCGCGGCGCTGCGCCGCCTGCCGCTCGACCTCACGCAGGCCGGACGCCACGTCGGGCAGGCAGCGGACCTCCTCCACCGCCGCCGCCCGGACGAACCGGTCGTCGGGCGTCACCGCCCGCACCGACAGCTCGTCGGACCACGGCGAGCAGGTGAGCTCGACCAGCATCGCCGAGATCGCCTCCGCGGACGCCCCCCGCACGCCCAGAACGCCGGCCGCGCACAGGTCGACCATGACGAGGCGTCCGTCGTCGTCGGCGCCGAGCGTGACGAGCGCCGGGTAGGCGACGGGGTGGCGCGCGTCCGGCAGGGTGGCCAGGGCGTCCCAGGAGGCGCGGATGCGTCCGGCGTCGTGCGTCAGCCCGGCTGGGGCGGCGTCCGGGGGGTCGGCGAACGAGAACGTGATGCCGGCGTCGTCCACGACCGCGAGCTCCAGCGTCGGCGCGGGACGACGGCGGGCCCACCAGTCGGCGGCGAGGATGCGCATCACCCGCGCGATCAGCGCCGTGCGATCGAGGGATGCGTCGGGGGCGGCGCGGCCGGTGGGACGAGTCGCGCCGGCCGGCTGGGTCGCCCGGCGGTTCCGGCCCCGGGACGCCGCCTCGCCCAGCGCCGCAGCGACGGCCGTGGCGACGGCGTCCGGGTCGAGGGTGTCGGCGGACGCCTGCCGCCCCGGGGATGCGGCCGGCTCCGATGGCTGGCCGAGGACGCCGCGGGTCGGCCCGGCGACGGGGTGCGTCCGCTCGGCCGTCTCGGCGGACTCGTCCGCGGCTGGGGACGGTTGGTTCATGGCTCGGGACGGTTGGTCGACAGCCCGGGGCGATTCGTCGAGGGCTCGCCGCGGCGCGGACCCCCGCGTCAGGACCACCCCGGACGACCTCAGCCCGAGCGCCGTCTCAAAGCGGCGCAGCTCGTCGGACACCTCGGCCGTGCGGCGTCCCAACCCGCGCGCCCGCGCGGTCGCGAGGCGTCGGCGCGCCAGCGCGGCCACGACGCCCCCGGCGGCGAGCGCCCCCAGGCCCCCGACGACGCCGGCGACGAGGGCCGGGTCGGCGCCCGCGGGAGCCGGGGCATTCTGGCGGTCCCCCTGAGGATCGTTCTGAGGGTCGGCCGTCCCCTCCGCCCGTCGATCGTCGCCGAGCGGGGTCGGTGCGGCGCCGTCGGGCGTCGCCGCTTCGACCCGCGCCGCCGGCCCGGGAGGCTGGGTGGGCGTCGAGGCCGTGGGGGTCGGTGCGGGGGCCGGGGCCGGCCGGGCGTCCTTCGGCGTCCGCGTCGACCCACCCGAGCGCGCCGACCCACCCGAGCGTGCCGACTCCCCCGCCGGCACGCGCAGCACCCAGCCGACCTCGATGTGGTCGGGGTCGGAGATCAACTCGCTGTTGAGCCGCCGCAGCTCGGGCCAGCGCGCCTCGTCGCCGAGCACGCGCGCGGCGATCGTGCGCAGCATGTCGCCCTTGCGAACGACGTAGTGCTCCACCGGGTCCGCGATCGCCAGCGGGACGCCGACGGGCAACTCCGCCGTCGGCTCCGCCAGCACGTCGGGGTTCGCCCGGACGATCCGAGCCCACTCCTGCCCCGACCCGTAGTAGCGCTCGGCGAGGGTCCACAGGTCGTCGCCGGCGTCCACCACGTGCACCAGGGACGCCTCCGGCGCCTCACCCGCGGCCATGCCGGCTGCCCCGCCGGGCCCCTCCACGCCCACCGACAGCGCGTCCGCATCGGCCGTCGCCCCCGATTCCGCGCTCGCGGGCGTCCCCGCGGGCTCTCCACCCGGACGGCCTCCCACCACGCCGCCCGGGGACGCATCGCCCGCACCGGCCGCCGGCAGCGCCTGGGCCACGTTCGCCGACGCCGGCCCGGACGCCAGCATCCCGGCCAGCAGCAGCCCCGCGAGCGCCTGGGGCGCGCGCAGCCCGGGCAGCCGGGGCCGCAGGCGTCCGG